>CANHCG010000302.1 GCA_947459055.1 Cytophagaceae bacterium
AGCATGGAAAGCGTCAAGAATACAAATCCCACTAAATAGACATACTTATTTTTCATCATCATTCGTTAAGGTACAATAAACTTAAATTTAGCAGGTAGTACTTTAAAATCAAATACATCCGCCTCCAAGACTTCCCCATCTACCTGCGCTCGTAGAACTCGGTCACAACAAATCGTTTTTGAGGTGATTTGAGAAAATTCCAAAAAAGAATAATTCACATGTTTGCCTTGCTGGATTTTGGGCATATAAAATAGGCGTTTAATCACCGGCAAAGGTTCGCAAAGCATCATGTCCAAACGACCATCCCGCACCGAAGCCATCGGAAAAAAATGAAATCCTCCTCCCGCACGCGCCGAATTAAATACCATGCATAGAAATACCGATTTCGACATTTCGGAAGTCTTCTTTCCAAACCAGAGCCCATATTCCTTAAAACGCAAAATATTAGGAATGGCCGCTAAATAATAACCAATCGCGCCACCTATATAACGTATCGCATCCATCGACCGCAACACCTCCCCTTCAATCCCAATCCCCACCCCATTTAAAAATAACATGTGATTGACCTTTCCTGCATCCAAATCGGCATATTTTCCCGCTAACACATAGGAAAAATGCGCTTCTCGACTAATGTCTCCAAAAAGCTTCCAATAAAAATCATTCCCCGTGCCACCTTTGAACAAGGCGATGGGCAAGGTACAATCAGGGTATCGATTCACAAAATAATGATAGGTTCCATCGCCTCCCATTACCCAGATTTCATCCACACCCTCAAAATCCAGCGGCCATTCCTCAGAATACAAATAAACTTCCCACAAAGGTTGTTCACCTGCAAGTTTCGCTAAAATCCAAGAAATATATTCCGCGATTTTACGCGACTTTTTATTGGGATTTATCAGAAATGCAATCGATTTATTCAAAGCTAAAATAGGAATTGTCTAAAATACTATAAAAATAGTATCAAAAACAAATTCTTAAGCGTCAAGCATAACTGATATTTAAAATGAACAATTCGTCAAGAGAGCATTTTAACCCATATTTTTTTGTAAGTTCAAATTTGAAAAATAGATAGATATGAATTCCAATTACCCCACCGCCATCATCACGGGAGCCTCCAAGGGCATCGGTCGTGCATTAGCCTTGTTATTAGCGAAACATAATTTCCAACTGAGCCTTATCGCCCGAAGTCTCGGCGATCTCAAAGATTTAGCGGCCGAAATTACAGAACTCGGCCATCGCCCCTTGTATTTTGCCGGCGATGTAGGTGATGAATCCTTTATTCAAAATGCCATTGACAAAACAGCTCATACCTTTCAAAAAATAGATTTTCTAATAAATAATGCGGGAATCGGCGCCTTTGGTCCTACTGAATCTTATTCTGTGGAAACATGGGATTCGATATTTTCAACCAATGTCAAAGGCACCTTCCTTTGTTCCAAAGCCGTTACTCCCTACATGAAATCCGCCCAAAAAGGACACATTATTTCCATCGCCTCGGATGTGGCCAAACGCGTTTTCGATGGGGGTTCCCTCTATTGTGCGAGCAAATATGCGCAGCATGCCTTTACTGAGGCCTTAAGAAAAGAACTGCGAAAAGACCGCATCAAAGTATCCACCGTTTATTCGGGATTAGTGGATTCCATGTTTCATGCCGCACCTCAAGGATCCCCGGAGCATGCCAATTGGCTCAGCCCTCAAGACATGGCTGAATCTATTTATTTTATGATGAACCAACCAGCCCATGTCGTCATCGATGAACTTATGATTCATCCCCTTTCTCAAGATTATTAATCCGACAGTATAGGACAGTTTGGGCATATTCATTGGATATATCTATATTTAAATTGGATTAACCCTATATCTATGTCATTCGTAAAGCCTCAATTAAGTTTTAGTCAGATTATTAATATGAATGTTGGTTTTTTCGGCATTCAATACAGCTTTGGTTTGCAGCAAACGGCCATCGGGCCTCTATATAGTTTCTTAGGTGCCAAAGAAAGTGAATTACCCCTCCTGTTTCTTGCCGGTCCGGTGACGGGATTATTAATCCAACCGATCATTGGGGCCATGAGCGATAAAACTTGGTCACCCAAATATGGCCGAAGAAAACCCTTTTTCCTTATCGGCGCGATTCTATGCAGCCTCTGTTTAGTAGCCTTTCCATTCAGCTCTAGCTTATGGATGGCTGCCGGTTTATTGTGGCTGTTAGATGCGGCAAACAATACAGCCATGGAACCTTACCGAGCTTTTATTGCCGATAAATTACCGACCCATCAATTGGCCAAAGGCTTTCTCACCCAAAGTTTTTTTACCGGCTTAGGGATTACTTTGGCAAACGTTTCCTTATTCATTTTCCAATCGACAATTAAAGGTTCGAGTAGCGTAGGAATTCCGTATTGGGTTTATGGGTCCTTTTTCGTTGGCAGTGTTTGTTCGATTGGTTCTGTTTTATGGTCGGTCAGTAAAACACCTGAAATCCCCCCTTCCGAGGAAGAATTAGCCGCCTTGCGTGCAAGTGACCAAGGATTTTTTACCCCATTTTTGGAGATCATGGAGGCGATTGGGGATATGCCAAAAGTCCTTTGGCAATTAGCCCTTGTCTATTTATTCCAATGGTATGCCCTCTTTTGTTATTGGCAATATGTCCCCTTGAGCATCGCTCGATCCGTTTGGAATACCTCTTCCGAAGAAAACTTAAAATTATATGAAGAAGCAGCAGCGTGGACGGGATTAGTGAATGGATTTTACAATATCGTGACATTTATGTCGGCCTTTGGACTTGTGTCCTTGGCCAAAAAATTTGGACCTAAATTTGTGCACATTGTCTGCCTGCTGGGGGCCACGGTTTCCTTGATGATTTTGCCGAATATACATGATAAATATTTGCTTTTTGCGCCGATGATTGGATTTGGTGTGGCATGGGCTAGTATGATGGGAGTTCCCTATTTGTTGGTAGTCAATGACCTACCTAAAGAACGCTATGGTGTTTACATGGGTATTATCAATATGATGATTGTGATTCCCATGATTATTCAAACCTTGAGTTTTGGCTATATTTTTGAACATCTATTGGGTTCAGATCCGAGAAATGCCATTACCTTTGCGGGAGGTTTGCTCGCCATTGCTGCGCTGGCAACCTCCTTGATTAAATCATCCCCAGATAAATTCGCCTAATGAGTGTATTGTGCATCGGAGAAGCCCTGATTGATATGATTTGTACCGACAAAGGTCAAAGTCTTAGTGAGGGTCAACATTTCCTTAAAAAACCGGGTGGAGCACCCACGAATGTCGCCGCGGCCATTGGAGCCCTCGGTGGAAATATTTGTCTATCTGCCAAAGTAGGCGACGATCCCTTTGGACGTCAACTCAAACAAG
>CANHCG010000303.1 GCA_947459055.1 Cytophagaceae bacterium
TACATCAGGATTTTTGTCTAAAATATCCCTTAATGCTCTGTAAACTTGAGTATTCCCGCCTCGTTCTTGCAAAATGGTTCGCGATTGGCGCACATACCATTCATTGGGATTCAATTGATGATTGACCAATTCCAAGTCGGTCGATTGACTCAAATCAACCCGAACAAACATATCCGTTTCATGGGTAATCTTAAAAATTCGGCCCATGGTTTTATCGTGCACATCTGGATTTGTACTATGACATTGATTTTTATCATACCAATCAATCGCATAAACCGATCCACTAGGGTCATATTTCATATTAAGCCACTGTGACCATGAATCGTTCATAGCCAAAAAATCCTTTTTATGACTGGCGCTATAGCCAGAACCTTTGAGGGTCAAAATATCGACATTAAGTTTTGCTCCATTGATATTATTCATGAAAATATTATTTCTGAATTCTTTAGGCCAAGTATTTCCTCCCAAATAAATCATAGCTCCCGCATGCGCATGGCCACCACCCGCAGAGGCCGACCTAAAATTGCCTGCATGTGGCCCGCGATCCCCAACATAATGTACGTGATCCGCGATGGTCTTAATGTCGTCATAGGTATAGGGATTAAAATGTTTCCCACCTTGTCTTTGATAACGAGCGCCTTGAATGATATGGAACATGTGCGGAATGACGCAAACGGTTATAAATGGATGTCCATACTCATTAAAATCAATGCCCCAAGGATTGCTTGACCCCTCCGCAAACACCTCAAAAACATGTGTTTTAGGGTGAAAACGCCAAACGCCTGCATTGATCTTAGTTCGTTCTTGGTCCGTGGCCCCCGGTTTCCCCACATTAGAATGGGTGAAAACACCATGTGTTCCATAAAGCCAGCCATCCGGACCCCAGCGCAAACTATTTAACACTTCATGTGTATCCTGAACGCCCCAGCCGTCCAGCAACTTTTGGATCGGACCCGTAGGTTTATCTTGGGTGAAGTCAGTCGGTATAAACAACAAATAAGGGGCGGCTCCCAGCCAAACTCCACCCATGCCCACTTCAATGCCGCTGACTAAATTTAGCCCCTCCATGAATACTTTTCTTTTATCCAAAGTCCCATCGCCATCCGTATCCTCGAAAATCAAGATCCGATCTTTTCCTTGTCCTTCTGGAGCTGGAATCGGATAGGTATGCCCCTCCACAACCCATAGTCGGCCCCTAGAATCCATCGTGAAACTAATCGGACGAACAATTTCGGGCTCCGAAGCAGCCAAAGTAATCTTAAATCCTTTGGGCAATGTCATCACTTTGGCGGCCTCCTTTCCAGAAAGTCCCGCATGAAGAATCGGATCAAGTGGTGGAAGAACGATGATATCTTTTTGGTTTAATTCGTTTGGGAATGTAGGCCTCGTGGCATGAAACCTAAAATTGTCAAAATTTATGTGCGCCAATTTATCGTGCCCCACATAAGGAATAGGCGAAATTCCTGTTTCGTTATCGATAATTCTTATAAACATTTCCTGGCCTAGATACGCTTTTAAATTGGCCACCACCGGCTGTAATGTAGCGCGTCCCTGGCCCGTGGATTTGAAAATAACCTTTTGGCTTTTTGCCAAAACGAGCTCCACCCGAGTATCTTGAATCGCCCCACCCGAAACTAAAAAGCTAGCATAAGGATGCGTTATTTTGAAGGATTCAGAGGTCAGCGTCCCTTTTAACGCATAGTTAACCGTACCACCACTACTCAAAAAATAGGTGCCTTCCGGATTGATTTTTACCACTTTATCATGGAGAGGTGAGGGATTTTGGCTAATTAATGGATTTAAAAATGCTTCTCCCGTGGCTTTCCAATTTTCCAAAGTTCCTGTTTCAAAATTGACATTCATCGATTTCCCGTTTTTCGTCGGGATAACACCCATGGAAGCAATCGTTTCTGTCTCACCTGTGACTATCTCTAGTTTTCCCACCATCCCGGCAGCTCGATGCCCAGGCACAGTACAATAATAAATGTCATTTTCTTTGGCAATAAAAGTCATACTAACTTTGGCGCCTTTATCCGAAATGGATGGAGTTTTAATCCCCGCTTTTTCTAAAGCAATGTCATGCGTCATCACCTCCCCATTATAAATGGTGATTCGAACGCGCTTTCCCTTATTTACTTTTAGGGTAGGATTTCTAGTTCCATCTTTGGCAAAATACCCTAGCATCGTGGCCTCCAATACATAATCGTGGTCAATACGCAAGGTGTCTTGCGCTAATTTTGGAGCGGATGGCTGCACTATTTTGCTCGTAGATGCCAGAAAAAGGGCGGCCACAAAAATCGCCAACCCATTGCGGAAAAAATTCTTCATATATCGGTTAATTTATGGAAGCTCTTGCAAGTAAATATCTTTAAACGCTACGATCGCTTTCGCGCCGCCATGAATCTGCAAAGCAATGAGGCCCGATTGTGGAATGGATGTATCCAATTCTGTATAATCCACGGTTTGCTTGCCATTAATGTAGAGGCGAATTCGCTCATTTTCAGCCCTAATTTCATAGGTATTCCAGTCGCCTTGCTTGATCCACGAGAGAACATCTGCTTCATTGGGCTTCATAAGTGTTTTATTGCGCCTGGATTCATCATATAAACTAGCCCAATAATCCTTGCCCCAATCCGCCTGATACCCAATCATTTCATAAGCTGGATTTGTGGCTTTCACGCTTCGAAATTGAATTCCGGAGTTGACAAAACCCTCCGTTCCGGTCAATTTTATCTTCAGTTTCAAATAAAAATTATGGTAGATTTTTTTCGTACTCAGAAAATTATTGTGGGGAACTCTCGTGTCTAAGGACCCGCCCACCAACATGCCATCCTGGATGCGCCAAGTTAAGGTGTCGCCTTCCCAGCCTTTAAATGTTTTGCCATCAAACAATTTTTGTTTTTTATGGGGCTTCGATTCTGTCCTTTTATTTAAATTATTTGCTCCACATGTCGGGCTGATGGATAAGCACAGCATAGCAATAATCAAGTAATTATACATTTTCATATTCATAGGTTTATAAAATCGTTTTAAAATTACGACTTTGTATGAAATAGCCTAAGAATCAAAACGTTTCTTTGAAATTTGTCCCGAGAGTGTCGGTTAAATACAGGTAGGGTTTGTGTAAATATCCCTAAAAAACAGCCTTTTTACATGTAAACAAATGAATTAAAAATCCACTTATTTTAAAAAATGAATTCTATAATGCCTAACATAGGTAGTCACTTACATATGAAGTATCTATTATTATTTAGCTTAGAAATCATTTCTTGAAAATCTTCTTTTATAAACTCCCAATATTTCCTACCCTTTATACTATATGATTTTGCCGTAATCATAATTTGATCATTATTTGTACA
>CANHCG010000304.1 GCA_947459055.1 Cytophagaceae bacterium
AAGGATCGATTGAAATCGGCAATTCTAAAAGCAAAATCCCTTTCTCGAGAAGATATTTTCATCGTAGGTGGGGCGGAAATTTATACAGTAAGCATGGCCTTGGCGGATCAAATTCTCTTGACCCAACTCCACGACATTTTCGAGGGCGATGCCTTTTTTCCTGAAATTTCCACTGAAACCTGGGAAATTGTGGACCGGGAACGTGGGCTGACCGATGAGAAAAACCCATTCCAATATAGTTTCATTACCTATCAAAAAAAAGATGGAACGGAAAATTGACCTAAGCGAAGCGCCGATTTCAATCGATCCTTATTTTCAGTTTTTACAAGATCCAAAGTCGGGCGGCATTTGCCTGTTCATCGGTACCATCCGGAACAAAAACATGGGAAAATCCGTCCAAAAACTTAGCATGGAAGCCTATCCACCGATGGCCCTCAAGCAAATTGAAAGGCTTACGGATGAAGCCGCGGCTCAATGGCCGATTGAAAAAATTGCCTTGGTGCATCGGACGGGCCCCTTGGAAATTGGGGATATCGCCGTGTTAATCGGTGTCACTTCCGTGCATCGACCGGAGGCTTTTGCGGCCTGTCAATGGCTCATTGATACCCTAAAACAAGAAGTACCTATTTGGAAAAATGAATTTTATGAAGATGGAAGTTCTTGGCTTGTGCCGCATCCTTAGGACAAATCCTGCGAAACCATCAGGCTACATCCTCGCATTTCGGCATTATCAAAACGCCCCAAGACCTTAAATCGAAGGCCGTCGGATTCAAGCGAACCTAAATCACGTGTCTCAATAAAAGCACATGAATCAATGTTGGCTAAATCAATGATTTTAATACCGCCAACTTTCCCCGGCTTTGTCACCGCAGCAAAAGGATCCGAAACCTCTCGTAATAAAACCCGCATCGAATCAGCCGGACTAAAAATTCCGTCCTGATCTGCATAAGCCTGCGAAAATAATTCAGTCATGCCATATTCAGACGCGATGGCAGGTAGGCCCATCCCCTCTTTTAAAAAAGCATGCACTCGGTCGCGAATCCATTCTTCCCGACGCCCCTTCATGCCCCCCGTTTCCATCACGAGGATACGGCCATCAGCCACAGCCTCTTTCCAAAAACTAAAATCTTGACCCGAATCCAACCAGTCTAATAAGCCAAAGGTCACGCCCATCACCCAAATTTTTCGATCGGTTTTCAAGGCGGATTTAATTTGGTTGACCAACGACTCATATTGATTCAAATAAAAACCCGAAAATTCAGAACTAGATTCCCGAATGAAATGGTCCATCATAAAGACCAAAGATGAATTTCCCCGCTCGATATACGAGGGCAATAAAGCAAATATATGGTAGTCAGCTAAGGGGCCATATTGGGATTCAAACGTTCTTTGGGCATGTTCCTGATAAAATCTAGGATCACAAACGGGATGCTTAGAAGGAACCTGCCCTGTGGTACCCGAACTTTCAAAATCAAACAAAATGGGCGAAAAACCCGTTTGAACTCGGTAATTCTTAAAAAGCTCGATGGGTAAAAAAGGAATTTGCTCGATGGTTTTCACCTCGTCCACCAGGATTTTACGCATACGAACATACGTTTGATAAAGGGGATTAAAAGCGGCTTGGTAGTGAAAAACCTTAAGGGTCAATGCCTCAAAATCCTGGGGATTGAGCAACTTTACCTGACTTTTCAGTTCCAGGCCTTGTACTTCCCAATCGTCCAAATCGTCCTGCATAGCTTTTCTGTAAATTTGTACACAAAATTAAAGCAAATCATTAACTTTACGCGCTACAAATCGGAATTCCACATGCGTAACCACCGGATTTTTTTCCTGCTGTCCCTTCTCACTTGCGTGACGATGGCTGCTTGCGTGAAGGAGCCGGATTATAGCATGACCCCTGCCATTAGCTTTGAATCCATTCGTAAAATCACGAAAACAAGCAATGACGGGTTTGGGGGAAAGGCCAAAATCGATTCGGTCATCATGAGTATTCGTTTTGAGGATGGAGATGGGGATTTAGGAATTACCGCCGCGGAGATTAAGGGGAATAGCAAATACAAGGATTTTCGGAATTTTGAAGTGGATGTCATGCTACGAAAAAATGGCAAATATGTACCTATAACCTTTAGTCCCAAATTAGGTGGCTTAATGAATTTTCAATTCCGACCGGATCAGAAACCTGGGCCTATCGAGGGTTCGATTGCCTATTCGACGCAATTTGTCTATGCGTTTTACAAAGGTTATTCACCTCTATTTACAGAGAAGAATGATACGCTTAAATTTCAGATTTCCATTCGCGATAAAGCGTTTAATCAAAGCAATGTGGTAGAAACTGAACCCATTGTGATCTTCCAGGACTAATTATAATTGGGAAACTTTCTTGTAAATCTTCGCATTTAGGCGATACATGTACATACGTTGATCTTTTTCGTCGGTTTGAACATCCAAAATTTTCTTTTCTTGAAAGAGTAAACCAAGGGCTTTTGAGAAATTTTCGATGAGTTTTGATCTGAACTGGCGTTGGGATTCCGGAGAGCTTTTATGTTTACCGAAAAAGGAGATGATTTGATGTCCGTTCACAAAACCTTGTTTGTAATTCAGCATGAGGAAATCCAAGAGTTGGCGCTCATTTTCCCCAAGTAAATAATCCAATTGTTTTTTCAACTTCCTTCTTCGTAAATAATTCCAGAAATAATAGGTCAGCCCAACCACTAGTATTCCAAAACCTGCAAGGAGCAAATCCAATAAACGAATGTACCATGGGAGATCAAAGGCCGATCCGAGGTAAGTTGATTCCGCCAATAAATCCTTAATACGAATTCCTTGCTTTATTCCATTTAGATTCGGATTAGGGGAAGAAATATGGGTCCAATGCAAGGAATCAGCCCGAACATGAAGCGCATTTTCGATGCCACTATTGATCGAAAGGTCATTAATGAACAACCGATGGGGATTTTTCCATTGATATACTTTATATCCGTCTAGCACATCGATGATGTACATGGCATCAAAATTAAAGGATTTATAGGTGCGGTCGACAAGGAATAAATAACGACCGTCATTAATAAAATGCTTGGATAAATCTTGGATGAGGTAATTTTTAAGAACCTCCAATTTTATTTCACCCGCAATGGTAAATTGGCGCTTTTCAAAATTAAATTCATAAATATTCCAATCCGGTTGACGGTCAGCCTTATTTTCAGTATCGTTTAATTCCAAATTCGCCATTGTAACAAAGCGATCCTTTTTGGGGAAATAAGCGGAGGGACTCATGTTAATCGACTTGGGAATATTTCCAGTGGCAGGAATGCTACGCCATTCTCCATTTTGAAAATCATATTCCGTCAAAATATTTGAGG
>CANHCG010000305.1 GCA_947459055.1 Cytophagaceae bacterium
AAGTCTAAAGATATAAAATTTAATCCTAAGCACTAGCCCTTCAAATACTCCGAGGGAGTCTTCCCCACTTGCTCTTTAAATACTTCGATGAAATTTGTTCTAGATTGAAAACCCACCATTTCCCCAATGCCTTCGATCGTCACATATTTTAATTGAGATTCGTCGATAAGTTTTACCGCTTGTTGAATTCGTAATTTGTTTTTCCATGAGCTAAATGAGGTATCCAAATAGGCATTAAAATAATTGGATAAAACTCGCTCAGAAATATTTAAATCATAGGAAAGTTTGGCTATGGAAAAGCGTTTTTCCAGGTAGGTTTTTTGAGGTAAATACACGTCTAATAAATCCGATATTTGTTGGTCTACCGCCGGATCATTTGTCTTTTTATTTATGGAAGCTTTCAATTGATCCACAAAGGTTTTCTCAGGATTATTCTCAATGATTGTTAAATTTCCAAACAAAATTTTGGGGTACAAAAACAAGACAAAGTTTTGAGAAAAAATAAGGACGCCGGTGATCCGAAATAAAATATCTTTTTGGGCTAACAGATACTGATTAATGGATAAGAAAGAAAAACCAGGGACGGTGCTAATGTAAGCGAAAGGCAAAATAGAATTCAACAATTGAATCCCGATTAAATAATAAATCCAAGTCCGAAAAGACGGATTTGTTCGGCGTTCTGCCCCCCATTCTGCTTTAGTTTTCTTTAATACCCAACGGAAATAAAAGAAAATAAAAATGGTGTAGCCAAAGCGGTAAATGGCTCGAAAATAAAATGCGAAAGCAACAGTCTCTGGACTATAAATACTCGACTCATTAATTAGATTATGGGCCAATTTATATTTTTCATCAAACGAAAGTGTGGTGTAAGGAATACTAAAAAGTAGGATGATGATAGCCGGCGAATAATGCCACAAATCAGACCATTTAAACCTGGCGGGTCGAAAGGAAAACTTGATATAAAAAAATAATAAGGGAGAAACTAAAAAAGTTAAAGGCAAAAAATGGCTGAAAAAAATGGCTTCCCAAAATGGATTATTGGAAAAAACCATGACATAAAAATACAACACATTGAAATTAGTTGTAAAGAAAAATGCGGCCAATAGCCGGTTGGATTTATTTAAATCCCTCATGTAATAAAACAAGATGAAGGAGGTAAACATCCCGAAACCGGAAATTAGCAATTCCATGCTTAGCGTATTTTTATGGCTTTTTGAAGGTTAAAAATACAAATAAATGACTTATAAACCCCGCTTGGTAAGGAAAATCTACCTTGAATTTTTCGCTTAGCATTTGACAAATTGCCATTAAATAAACCAAATGAGGCCTTTTTTGTCTTACAATGCGGAAAAAAGACAAGCCAATGTCCTTCCATTGCTTAATCTCCCCAAAAATTCTTGAATTTTGAACCTATTCGTTAAGTTCTAAAAACAGTGATACTCCGCTCAAATTATGTGCTAAAAGCGCTTTGTTTCGGCCTGATAGGCCTCAGTTCATGTGTGTGCATGGGCCAACAATTTGCGTTTGAATTTGGGTCAACCCTTAGCCGGTTTGATTATACATTGGCCAATGGTTCCAAAGCCGATTACTTAATCCCATCCGCGGGTCTGAGTTTTGGCATTCACGGCATTCAAACACTATTGGATACCAGCACGATATCAGCCAGTTCGGGGAAAAAAAGTATATATTTTAATCAACATCCACTTCTTCGAAAAATAGTCAGCGCCCTTCATTACGAAATCGGTTTCGAATACCTACAGATGAATGCACTGGGGAACCAACAAAAAATTTCCTTTTCCTACCAAACGGATTTCATTGGTCTTCAAGCCGGCATAGGAGCTAACATCCCTATTTTTAAAGGCTTTACCTTTTCGGGGAACCTCGTCGTTCAAGGACAAAAAATGATTCAAGGGAATCAGCTCATTGCGAATCAATATTATAATCTACAAGAAAATGAACAGTTCAGGGGCATCCAGGTGCTGTTGGGATACCGCGCTGAAATCATAAAAAAACTGAATGAGAAAATTTCCTTGTATGGAGCATTTCAAGAAAGCCAAACTTACCATTCGGCGGAATTAGGAACATCCTACTTGAATTTTTGCCCACGACAAATTTTAATTGGCCTACGATTAAGCAAATGAAACGAGCGCTATTTTTCTTGATTTTTATTTGCGCGCCTTGGGTATTATTAGGGCAAAAAAAGGGCATTAGCTACCAAGCGGTCATCCTGGATCCCGTGCCGCTGGATATTCCGGGAAATCCTATTTCGGGCCAACCCTTACAAAAAGGAAAAGTAACCCTCCGCTTTAGTATCGGTAATGCTAACAGTTTAGATTATGTGGAAATTCAACAAACCGAAACAGATGAATTTGGCCTTATCAATGTGATGATTGGTCAAGGAAACACGAATGGTTCGTTGAATTCAAATTCATCATCGTTGCCAAATGCGAAATTCAATTCATTCGATGCGATTATTTGGGATGAAAATCAAAAAACATTGGCAGTCGATGTCAGCTTCGACGGAGGAAAAACCTTTAGCGAAGTGAGTAGCCAAAAATTAAGTTTTTCCCCCTATGCGCTATATGCAGAAGCTGTAGAATATAAAAATGTACGCGAGGCGCCGAAAAAATTATCACAATTTGCCAACGATTCCGGCTATTTAATTCCAAAAGATTTGGACCCCATTTCAGAGTCTTTGTTGCTTACCAATCGAACCATTAAATCGAACCAAATATTAACCGATCAAAGTTTTGCTATTGTCAGTAAACAAATCTTTTCCTTAAGCGATTCGATTCAACTAAATTCAAAAACGATTGCCAAAAACACCTTTTCTATTTCGGATATTGAAAAGAAATTAGTGGATGTAAATGGACTTATTTCCGAAACAAAAAATGAATCTCAGTCTAATTTGAATCGATTAAATTCAAATATCAACGGGCTGCAATCTCAATTGTTTTCGACCAATAATGCCTTGTCGAACCTCAGTGCCACCTATGAAGTCGTGGACAATAAATCCACGGCAACGGATTTAGGAAACGCGAGTCCTTCGGACTTATTGTATCCAACACAAAAGGCGATTAAAACCTATGTCGACACAAAGGTTGCGGACTTAGCTGGTGGTTCCATCGCCGACGCAACCACACTAGCTCCGGGAAAAATTCAACTCGCCGGTGATCTTGGAGGTACAGCCCTATCACCTACTGTACCCGGTTTAGCCAGCAAAGAAAATTTAACGAACAAATCCACTAATCTAGCAGATGATGCTAATTCCGATAGTAAATACCCTACCGTGAGGGCCGTCAAATCCTATGTGGACCAGGCGACGCAAGGGATAGCGCTACAAGCGAATTTG
>CANHCG010000306.1 GCA_947459055.1 Cytophagaceae bacterium
GATAGGTCTTTCCTGGTGCAGGTTTGATCGAGGTACCGGAACTATATAAATGTGTATTGGCCGAAATCTTCTGAAATCCCAAGGCTTGGATGGATTTAAAGAAACCTGCTTTTAAAATTCCTGGATGTGCTTCAAAAAGGTACGCTTGTAATTCACCCGTTTGATTAGGGCTGTTTTTTTCGGTTTGAAGGTCGCTAGAAAATAGGAGATTAGGATGCTGATTTAACTCAATGACCTCGATGGTTGGATTTAAGGTGGCCTTAGTTGATTTTAAAAACAACAATTCTTTTACCTCGTTTTTCAAACAAACGACCCAAACTTTATCGACCCCCTGGAGTTCTGAAATTGCTCTTTCTAAATCCAAAAGCGGGCTCGTTTTAAGCAAGAGTTGGGTTTTTTCAGTAATGAAAGGTAAAAAATTTAGGACATTAGGTTCACAGTCTTTAAATAGTAGGACTTTGTCGCCTTTGGCATTTCTTCGGGCGGGATCTAAGTAGATAAAATCAAATGTTGATTTTGTTTGATTGAGAAAGGCCAGCCCATCACCATGTACATGTTGGATGTTTGTTAGGCCTAATTGTGCATGATTGTATGCGGTGATTTCTTTGAGTGCTTGTTGGCTTTCAACATATATGACCTGATTCGCTTTTTTAGCAAAAGCCGCCGCGTCTACGCCCATACCTCCACTGGCATCTAAGACGTTTCCATGAACGAAATGAGCTTTAAAATTTGCGGTTGCTTCGGAGGAAGCTTGTTCTAAGGAGATGGACGGGGGGAAGAATAAAGTAGGGAGTTTAATCCACGAGGGTAATTTAGAGGCTAATTTTTGTCTAGCCTGAATCTGGCTAGCTAATTTGCCGAGATCAAATGTGGGATATTTTTTCCCCGACAAAGCGATTTGATGAGGATCTTGATCCGCATGTGCTTGGATGAAATACTGTTCCTCTGGGCTTAACATGCGACAAAAATAGCGATCTGCATGGATTAACTACAATTTTTCTGTAAATTCAATTTCGTAAAAAAATCCATAGATGGCTATTTATAACTTACAAGTAAATACAAAGAAACATCGGGTCGATGTAGATAGTGATACCCCGCTTTTGTGGGTGATTCGAGATGAAATAGGGTATAAAGGAACAAAATTTGGTTGTGGCATGGGCCTCTGTGGCGCATGTACTGTCCTGTTGAATGGCCAACCCATTCGTTCTTGTTCGACCCCTATAGCCACGTTAAAAACAACGGATAAAATTGTGACCATCGAAGGCCTTTCGGCCGATGTAACGCATCCGGTCCAACAAGCTTGGATCGAAGCACAAGTTCCTCAATGTGGCTATTGTCAATCCGGCCAAGTGTTAGCAGCCTCTGCTTTATTGGCCTCGAATCCTAATCCAACGGATGCGGATATCGATATGGCATTAGCAGGGAATATATGTCGCTGCGGAACCTATCAAAAAATGCGTGAAGCCATTCACAGCGCAGCGAAACATTTATCCACTAAAAAAGCCTAAGCATGAAAACGAAAAACGAAACATCGCGTCGGGATTTTATCAAATTATCTGCGCAAGCTACGGCCTTTTTGGCGATTGGATTTTCAGGCAAGGCCTCGAACGAATTAGTCAAATTAGTAAATAAGACAGCTTTAGGCGTTGAAATAAATCCCTACATTCTGATTAATGAAGTCGGGAAAGTTACTTTATTTAATGCTCGTCCCGACATGGGGCAGGGTACATTTCAAGCTCTTCCTTTATTGATTGCCGAAGAATTAGAGGTTCGCTTGGATCAAGTGGATATTCAAATGTCGGATGGTTCAGGGAAATTCGGCTCTCAATTATCGGGTGGATCTTCTTCTGTGAAAACACGTTGGATTCCAATGCGAACGGCTGGGGCGGCAGTAAAGGAGATGTTGATTCAAACCGCTGCTAAGCGCTGGAATGTGTCTGTTTCGGACTGCTATGCCAAAGAAGGTGCGGTCTATAAAAAAGGAAGTAATTTGAAATTAGGCTATGGGGAATTGGTGGAAGAAGCGGCGAAATTACCCGTACCGGCTAAACCCCGCCTAAAAACACATGCGGAATTTACTCAAATTGGTAAATCCATTCCTCGCCCGGACGTACCTTCTAAAGTCGATGGAACTGCTGTTTTCGGGATGGATGTGCAAGTGCCCGGCATGTTATATGCGAGTTTGGTGCATTCGCCTACTATTTACGGAAAAGTGAAATCTTTTTCGGGTGAAAAATCTATGGCTGTGAAAGGCGTTCGATTTGTTATCAAAACAGAACGTAATTTTTATCATGGGCCTTTTCCGACTGACGCATTTAAATCAAAAGCTAAATCTGATGCCGTTGCTGTGGTAGCTGAATCATATTGGGCTGCCTTAAAGGGCAAGAAATTAGTTGAGGTGAATTGGTCGACGGAAGGGGCTGAGGCCACCTCGACCGATGAGTTTTTCTTGCGGGCCAACGAAGCTGCCAAAAAAGAAGGTGCCGAATACAAAGACGCCAAAGTGGGTGAGGTAAGTAAAGCCTTTGCGATTTCAGATAAGGTTCTCCAGGCGCAATACCAAACGCCATTCTTGTCACATGCGGCCATGGAGCCCGTGAATGCGACGGTCTATGTTCAAGATGACCAAGTAGAAGTATGGGCACCTGTACAAGGTCCGGATGCGCTAGTGGAAGAATTAGCGAATTATTTGGGCATTAAAAAAGAACGTGTAAAAATTAATGTGACGTTTTTAGGTGGTGCTTTTGGGCGGAAAGCCTATTATGATTTTGTGTTGGAAGCCGCCCATATTTCGAAACAAGTAAATGCGCCGGTTAAATTGATTTGGACACGGGAAGAAGATATGCAACAAGGACCTTACCGACCAGGGATGATTTCCGCCATGAAAGGGGGATTGGATGAGCAAGGGAATGTGTTGGGATTTGAACATAAATTAGTCGGTGGATCGATTATGACTTCGGTCTTTAAATTTGATATGACCGGAAAAAGTGATCCTTGGGCTGGCGAAGGGATTACCTTAGAAGATAGCCCCTATGCATTTCCGGCTAGGAGAAATTCCTTTGAATATGTGGCACCTAATCTACCGATGTTATGGTGGCGTTCGGTATATGCGTCTACGAATTTATTTGGTCATGAAAGTTTCTTGGATGAGTTGGCCCATGCGGCAAAAAAAGATCCCTTGGATGTGCGCATGAGCTTATTGGAGAAATCTCCTCGGTTCATAGCCGTCTTGGAAAAATTAGCGGAAATCTCGAATTATCGGGCCAAAAGGGCCCAAGGACTAGGTATTGGAATTGCGATAGCTCGTTCATTTTCCAGTATTGCGGCGCATGCCTTTGAAGTGGAAAA
>CANHCG010000307.1 GCA_947459055.1 Cytophagaceae bacterium
GAAAGGACTTGGAAAAACCGACTTCAGGAAATTGAAATTGCTCACTCATAAGACCCTAAATTAATGAATTTCTTTCATGTATTTTCCAAACAGAAATATTTTTATCATCTGAACAAGAGACCAAAAGGTCCTCATAGCTCGTCCAAATCAAGCGATTCACCGAATTTTGATGAGAACCATACCGCGCAAAATCAATTACCTTTTTTAATTGCATCGAATTTGATTCCCAAATCTTTATCGTCTTATCCATACTCGCTGTCGCAAAATGCAAGCCATCTGGACTAAATACCAAATCATTGATCGCATAAATATGCCCCGGTATGGCATGTAATTCTTGTTTATCGACCAAAGAATGACTTTTGATATGCGCGTCCCGACCCACGGAATACAAGGCCTCTTTATCCTGACGATACACCACCGAAAATACCGAATTTTGATGTGCTTGCCATGATTCAATCATTTCAAAACCCGAATTAAATACTCGAATCCAGCCATCGCTATACCCGACAGCTAATTTCCCAGGCCCCAATAAACACATCGTTCGAACACTTTTTTGACCCGCTTTTACATGTCGAATGACCTGCTTCGTTTCTCGATCCAAAACCGTTATCAAACCTCCATCATGCCCCACCCACACCTGTGAACCCCAAAATTGAATAGCATAAATCGACTGTTTTGGCAAGGAAATAGAAAAAATACGCGCCTGACTACCTACATCCACTCCATGTATCCCCTCATAATTCTGCCCAATCCATAACACCGAAGATTCAGGTTCTAGACGCATCGCATAGACAGAACCTTCAATTTGCGCAATCACCTTTCCTAGGTCTGGCTTTTCTAAGTTCCATTGGACAACCCAACCATCTGAACCCGCCGAATAAAATAGTTTACTTTCTATCCCTTGTTCCAAGGCATATATGGGCCCTCGATGGCCCGAAAAAGTATCTATTCGTTCGATTTGCACGTCATTCCGATTTTAGCTACAAAAATGGTAATTTTACAAGCAAATTCATTCGACATGCCCCAAATTTTATTCCAAACCTCCCTTTCCTTACCCGATGAATGGCATGTCATGGTTTGGCATATACAAGAAGACCTTCCCTATTTTCAAAAATTTCCTACATCCTGGGCGCCTTCTCAAAATTCAAAACATCCCCAAAAATTCTTAGAGTCTTGTGCAGCTCGGTTTTGTCTTTGGAAACTATGCCAACAAATGGAAATTAACCAGCCTATTTTCCAACAAGACGAACGCAATAGACCCTTTCTGCAGGATTCGGAATGGCATATTTCCCTTACGCACGCTTATCCCTACACGGCAGCAGCAATACGTAAAGACCAACCAATCGGGATCGATGTAGAAAAAAAAGGCAGAAAGATTAAGCCGATATCCATGCGTTTCTTGGCCAGTGAGGAATATGAGCGCTGGCATTCCAACGACCTCGCCCTCACCCGCGCCTGGTCCGCTAAAGAAGCCATTTACAAAGCCATGGCCCAACCCGGACTTTCATTCCAGGAAGAAATAATTCTGCCTGAATTTGCACAAAATCCAATCATTGCTCAAGTCCAAGAAAGTGAATTACAGGTGTTTTGGGAAGATTTCGATGCTTTTGTCCTGACAATTGCCGGCCAAATTTGATCCAAAAAAGGATAAAAAAAATCGATTTAATCCAAGGAATCAATGATATCCGTCAATTCAGAACGATAATCATCATGCCCCGATTTTTCGTAGGCCATGATTAAATTTCGTAAAACACGACGAATGATTTCCAAATTCGAACAGGGTTGATAATAAATATCCAATGGAGTTAAATTCAATTGGGCTAAGTAATTATCAATATCTACTTTATTGAAAATCAATCCTTTATTAAAAACATTAATGTAAAATTGTGTTTGTTCATGTTTGTAGGTTAACACAAAGAGATTAGGCAAATTGACCCCGTAAACGGGAAAACCTAATTTCTGTGCAATCCACATATAAATCACACATAAACTGATCGGATTACCTTTTTTAGACTCTAAAACGACATTAATGAAGGAGTTATTCGCGGCATGAAAGTTTTTAGTGTTCGCTCCAAATTTCAATTGGTCAAACATCACCCCATTCAACACCTTAATTTGATCAATCGGATGTAAATTATCCCGCATTTGTGGCCATACTTCATAATAGAGCTGGTCCATATCCTTTTTCAAGGTCGCAAATGAATATTCTGGAAAACGATAAGTGGCTAAAATCCACATACCTTCCAGTAAATCCATCGCCCCACTTTGTTTCCAATGCATCAACCTCGTCTTCATGGATTCCATTTGAAATTCATGAATCAAATTTTCAATTTTATTTTGCAAAACAGGATTCAGGCTTAAATTCTCCCATTCGGACTCTAAAATGGGGATAATGGAAGGGCCTAAGGTACGGATTTGGGTTTCAACCATGTGAACAACTTCCTGATCTGAGTCATCCATTAATTGAATCATGGCTTTAATTGCAGGTTCCGTCATTCGTTGTTTGAAATAATTAGTCAAAAATATGGACTATTCCGCTGAAATCAAATATCAAAAAAGGATTGTACCATACAATAAATGTTTTCACCCATAATTTTTTTTCAGGTAAAAATCGCCCTAAATTTGTGGCTATGAATATTTTAATCACCGGCGGCGCGGGTTTTATTGGTTCACATACCTATGTGGTTTTAAAAGAACATGGATATACACCCATTATCGTGGACGATTTTTCGAATTCCTCTGTTTCCGTTTTAGGCCAATTAGCGAAGATTACTCCTGGCGAAGTCCTATATCTTCAAGCCAATGTGAATGACCCTGCTACTTATGATATACTTTTTAAGCAATACAAAATCGATGGCGTGATTCATTTTGCCGCTTCGAAAGCAGTAGGTGAATCGGTTGAAAATCCATTGAAATATTATCGGAATAATGTGGCTGCGACGGTGTTGTTGCTAGAAAAAATGAAGGAATACCAGGTGAATAATTTGGTTTTTTCATCTTCGTGTACGGTGTATGGCCAACCGGAACAATTGCCCGTGACCGAAAATTCACCTGTTCAACAAGCCATGTCGCCCTATGGCAATACCAAACAAATTTGCGAAGAAATTATCTCCGATACCGTAGCCGCATCGCCTGATTTTAAGGCAATTTCCTTGCGCTATTTTAACCCTATTGGGGCACATCCAAGCGCTTTAATCGGCGAATTACCTCTGGGTACACCAGCTAATTTAATACCTTTTCTTACACAGTCCGTGGCAGGTTTGCGGGGAGCTTTGAACGTGTATGGAACTGATTATCCGACACCCGATGGAACAGCCGTTCGCGATTATATAC
>CANHCG010000308.1 GCA_947459055.1 Cytophagaceae bacterium
GCTTTGAATGGTGTGTATGGTCAATTGCAAACGATTACCAACTCAGCGTATATCCAACAAGAAATGATGTCGGATAATACAACCTTTGATTTTAATCCATTAGATCGTGGGGGTGCAGCTGGTTGGGAAGCTTTTGAATATTCTACTGTAAACCAAGGAAATGGTGAAATTTCATCACTTTGGAATAACCATTACTCAACGATGTATAACATTAATTATGCATTGGAAAAATTAGCAGCCAGCAAAATTGACGCGACAGCTAAAGGAGTATTAGAAGGAGAATTCAAATTCATTCGTGCGTATCACTATTTCAACTTAGTTCGTTATTTTGGAGACGTAGTTTTGGCTACCAAAACATTAACAAATCCAAATGAGGCCTTTGATTTAGTAAGATCTCCGCAAGCGGATGTTTATAAGCAAATCTTAGCGGATTTAGCTGATGCATCTAAATTACTTCCAGCGAAAGCTACGTTAAGAGGTCGTGCAACCCAAGGAGCCGCGCTAAGTTTATTAGGCAAAGTCTATTTGACGCAGAAAAATTATGCGGCAGCTAGCACTACCTTAAAGCAAGTAACTTCTTTAGGATATGCCTTGAATGCGAATTACAAGGACAATTTCGATCCGGCTAAAAAGAACGGGGTAGAATCTATTTTTGAAGTACAATACCAGGGAGGAAATGATTTGGGAGAGCAAAGTAACTTCATGTATGTTTTTGCACCAAGACTTTCTGCTGGATCTGTTACAGGTTTTGCGAATACAACTCCTAGTGGAAGAAATATCCCAACACGTGATATGATCAATGCTTATGAAGCAGGAGATGTAAGAAAAGCTATTTCTGTGCAACCAGGCTATACCTTGAATGGTAATTTTGTAGGCATCCCATATGTCAGCAAATATCAATATGCACATACTATTACGGGTCGTACGGATAATAACTGGCCAGTTTTGAGATATGCTGATGTGTTATTAATGTTAGCCGAATCCATCAATGAAGCTTCAGGGCCCAATGCAGAGGCTTACGATTACTTGAACCAAGTAAGAAAAAGAGCCGGATTAGCAGCCTTAGATGGTTTATCTAAAGACGCATTCAGAACAGCTGTATTGAAGGAAAGACGTGTGGAATTAGCATTCGAAAATCACCGTTGGTTTGATCTTCAAAGAACACTTACGCCGTCTCAATTAACCGCCTTCATGAATGCGCATGGAGCACAAGAAAAAGCAAATCCTACCGTCGCTAGAGGTGGTATTGCATTTAATGCATTGGATTATGTGTATTCTGATTTTGAATATTTTTTACCGATTCCAGCTCCACAGATTTTGATTAATAAAAATTTAACTCAAAATCAAGGATATAATTAATTGGTAAAATAATTATATTTATTCCTCACTTGCGATGTAAGCCCAAACAAGCTTGCATCGCAAGTTTTTACAAGCCTATTTACATAAATTCATACCAGTGCAAAACGATTTTCTCATTGATATTTGGCGGATTTTAGGCCGACTTCATCCCTTAGTCGTTCATTTTCCAATTAGTCTTCTTTGGGTAGGCCTGATACTCGAATGCATCGAATGGCGAAAAAAAACGGAGCAATTTCATGCGGCGATTGGTGTAATTTTATGGATAGGTACAGTGACAGCTGCACTAGCTGTTAGCCTGGGTTTTATTTTAATCAATCAAGACGATTATAGCGGAAGTACCATCACCATACACCAATGGTCAGGCATCGCAACGACCATTTTTTCTGGTTTAACCCTTTTTGCCTTTTCGACAAAAGAGTTTAAAAGTTATCGAATACTTCTATTTTTAACAGTCCTAGGTGTCACATTTGCCGGGCATTACGGAGCTATGCTCACCCATGGAGAAGATTACCTATCCTTAAACAAAGAAGAAAAAAAACCAAGTATCGCCTTAAATCCTTCATTGAATGTGGAGAAATTAAAAGGCTCGATTGATCAAACTCAAAAACAAGATTTGGGCCTGGAGGCTCAAAATATTCTAACTAATCATTGTTACGACTGCCATAGTATCAAAAAATCAAAAGGCAAATTACGCTTAGATGTCCTAGCCCTTGCGTTAAAAGGAGGCGAAGAAGGACCCGCGTTAGTCATCGGCCATCCAGAAAAAAGTGAAATGATTCGCCGGATTAAACTACCGGCAAGTGATGATGAGGCGATGCCAACGAAAGGCAAACGGCTCACTAAAAAAGAAATTGAATTACTAGAAATATGGGTAAAACAAGGCGCACCATGGCCTAATTCCTCAGTAAAATCCGCTACTTCAGCTGCAATTTTAGATCAAAAAGATGAAGTAGAAGAAAATATAGACCGGTTCAAAAATTTAGGTTCTTCCGAGGATCGAATCATAAATACTTCTGAAGCAACGACCAAAGCACCGGAAGTTTTAAACGCGAGCCAATTACAGGAGTTAAATGTAAATGTTAGGTCGATTTTAGCGCATAATTGTTACAGCTGCCACAATGCCACCAAAACAAAAGGTGGATTACGCCTGGACAAAAAAGAATTTATATTTAAGGGCGGTGAAAATGGCCCGATTTTAGTTGCCGGAAATCCGGAGAAAAGTGACATCATCCGACGCGTCAAATTACCTGCGGGTCATGATGATGCAATGCCTACCAAAGGCAAACGATTAAGTAAAGAGGACGTTGCGATGTTGGAATATTGGATCCAACAAGGCGCCCCTTGGCCCACGGGTCCCGAAAAAAGTTTATATCGTGTAGCTGCCTTAGAGCCTAGAATGCCTACTCTTCCAAAGGCTTCCGCCGGATTAAATCAGCCGATTGATTTATTTGTTAATGACTATTTCAAGAAAAATAAAATCGCTTGGCCGCGTTTAGTGGATGATAAAACCTTTATCAGACGTGTCTATTTAGATGTTACTGGCCTAATCCCGAGTCCAGAAAACATCAATGAATTTGTAAAAGATACGCGTCCAAATAAGAGAGAAATAGTTGTTGATAAGCTCTTAGCCAACAACGAAGGATATGCCCAACATTGGCTGACCTTCTGGAATGATGCCCTTCGCAACGATTACACAGGAACGGGATACATCACCAATGGCCGATTTGGGATAACGAAATGGCTTTACGGCTCTTTGAAAACCAATAAACCTTACGATAAATTTGTCAAAGAATTAATTAGCCCAACCAAGGAATCCGAAGGTTTCATCCGAGGCATTCAATGGCGCGGAACCATTAATTCCAGCCAAAGCACGGAAATGCAAGCGGCACAAAATGTATCTCAAGTCCTTTTAGGATTGAATTTGAAATGTACGTCTTGCCATGATAGTTTTATCAGTGATTGGAA
>CANHCG010000309.1 GCA_947459055.1 Cytophagaceae bacterium
TATTAATTCTGGTGTCCAGTTTCTCGTGGTTTTTTATAGAAAAACCAATCAATGCATTAAAAAACAAAATTTAGATGCCCAATACTCTAGCATTAGTCGTAGTGATTCCCGCTTATAACGAAGAAGCATGTATTCAACCTGTTATCAAGAATTGGATCGAAGGCATTGCTACCTTTATCCCTAAAGAACAATTTAAAATATTGGTAATTAATGATGGGTCTAGGGACAATACGGGTCAAATTTTGGATGAAATGGCTGGAGATTACCCTAATCTAATTGCTAAACATCAATTAAATGGTGGCCACGGAAATGCGGTTGTTAATGGATATAAAATGGCCGTGGAATTACAGCCTGAATTTGTTTTCCAAACCGATTCCGATGATCAATTTATTCCAGAAGATTTTCAGAAATTTTGGCTAAAAAGGAATGAATCTCAGTTTATCCTAGGTCATCGATTGGTACGTCATGATGATCCATTTCGTTTAATAATCACTCGGATACTTAAATATGCCTTATTGGTTATTTACGGGACCTATATTGATGATGCGAATATTCCTTTCCGACTTATTAAAACAAGCTTTTTGACTAAATTATTGGCAGCCTTACCTAGCCCCACTCCTTTTGCTCCCAATATTTTCCTTTCCGTTTTATCAAAAAAAGCTGGACAAAAATTATTTAATATTCCGGTGACACATAAAGAGCGCGAAACAGGCGAAGTGTCAATTCGACATTTTAAATTATTGCAGGTTTGTTGGCAAAGTTTCAAAGAAATCGCTAGGTTCCGCCTAAACCTGAATACCTTAGTTCGCAAAATTAGGCAATAAAAAAGCCCATTCATGATGAATGAGCTTTTTAACACAACCTAACATTTACTACAATAAAACAATCAAACTTTTTATAATAGCAGTCAAACGAATCGCATCTAAAATGCGATTTTCTGTTGCCCCATGATTTTTTACAGATTGCTCATGGGAAGCTACACACATTTCACAACCGTTAATTGCCGAAACCGTTAAACTAGCTAATTCGAAAAATTCTTTTCCTAATATTGGATTCATCATGATGGACATCCGGATACCAGCAGATGCCGAATTATAAAAATCCTTATTAACAAAATGTTTAAAGCGATAGAAAATATTATTCGCATTTAATAATGAAACCAACGCATGAATTTCATTGACCTCCGCTGCAGTTGCTCCTTTCGATAAAGCCAACTCCGTAAGTGATGCTATCGTTCGATCATGTTTTTGATTAACTGAAACAGCTAATGCTAATAAAATTGCTTCCTTTTCAGTCAGTGTCGAAGCCTTTAATGAATTAGAAACATTTATTTTTAAATCTTTGACGTAACGATGATCCGCCGCATCTAATTGATCTAATAAAGGAAATGTCTCTGAAATAGGAATGTTTAATTCCAACAATAAATTATCTCTCGTATCACTCATGGCTATTCATTTAAAAGCCCCAGAAAAAACTGGGGCTTATTTATACTACAACGTTTCGTCACCTGCTTTCCAGTTGCAAGGACATAATTCATCAGTTTGTAAAGCATCCAATACACGTAAAACCTCATCCACATTTCTACCCACAGATAAATCATTGGCACAAACCCAACGAATAACACCGTTTTGATCAGCAATATAAGTTACCCGATAAGCTACTTTTTCATCTTCTGTTAAAATGCCTAACTCCTCAGCTAAGGACTTCGACGTATCAGCTAACATTGGAAATTTTAAATCACGCAAATCATCGTGGTCACGACGCCAAGCGGCATGAACGAATTCAGAATCTGTTGATGCACCAATTAAAACCGCATCACGATCAGAAAAATCACCAGCACGACGATTAAATTCTGCAATTTCAGTAGGACATACAAAAGTGAAATCCTTTGGCCACCAAAACATAACCAACCATTTTCCATCTTTCTTATGATCTTCAGAAGTAATATCTACAAACTCTTTACCTTTTTCGATTGAAACAACCGCTGTTTTAGTGAACGACGGAAAGGTACTTCCCAATCCTAACATGTGATTTGCCATAACGTATCTTTTTTTTATTTTAAAATTTTTACAAAGGTCGAGTTAATTTTTATATTAGTCAAATCTATATTTTTTATATTTGTATAGATTAAAATTATAATATGACTATTACCCAATTAGAATACATTGTAGCCTTAGCTGAGCACCAGAATTTTTCAAAAGCAGCCGATTTTTGTTGTGTAAGCCAGCCGAGTCTAAGTATGCAAATACAGAAATTAGAAGAGGAACTTAACGTAGTAATATTTAATCGAAAGGCAAAACCGATTTGTCCTAGTCCCCAAGGGGAGGAAATACTTCAAACAGCCCGCCGGATACTAGTTGACGCAAAATCCATTTTATCCCTATCCAAAGGCTGGAGTGCTGATGTATCTGGTTCGGTTTCCATTGGTGTTATTCCAACCATCGCCCCTTATTTAATCCCTAAATTTTTATCAAAATTTCAAAAGTCTTTTCCCCAACTTTCTATACGGATTGCTGAAACTACCACGGAAAACATTAAAAAGGAGCTTAAGGCCGGAAAATTAGATATTGGAATTTTGGTAACTCCATTAAATGAGGAGTTTATAGAAATGCCTTTGTACTATGAAGAATTATTCCTGTATTCGAACGCATGCAATAGTTTAGGTGAAATTGATAAAATTCTTGACCCTGAAAAACTTTGGTTACTTGAAGAAGGGCATTGTTTGAGTAATCAAGTGAATTCGATTTGCAATATGCAGAATCGCCAACACGTGGAGTCTAGAATCGCCTATGATACTGGTAGTCTCGAAACGATCGTTCGCTTAGCCGAAGATGGAAATGGGCAAACCATAATTCCTCAAATGCTCATAAATTACTTGGACCCCACCAATCAAAATAAAGTGTTTGACCTTCCAAGCCCCTCGCCAGTTCGAGAAATATCAATCGTTCATACAAATCAATACACGAGAAAAGGAATTATTCAGGCCTTTAAAAAAGCAATTTTGGCTGAAATTCCTGAAGAATGGCTCAAATTAACGGGTCGGTCGATTATCCCAATTTAGATGCTGAATTTTCATTTTTCTTGATTTGATACAAAAACCAAAGACTACCCGCAAATACGAAAACAAGAATTAAAATACCCAAACGCATATTACCTGTCATTTGAATGATTAATCCGAAAATAAAAGTACCCAATACGGTACTCAATCGGTCACAAACATCATAAAAACTAAAGTAAGAAGCGGTGTCTTTTTCATCCATTGGACATAGTTTGGCATAAGTTGCCCTACTATTCGATTGTATCCCTCCCATTACAAA
>CANHCG010000310.1 GCA_947459055.1 Cytophagaceae bacterium
TTGATTTAGGTTTCGAACGCTAATATATTCGTTGAAGTTTAGTTCAATCTTCTTTCCTTTAAAGCTTTTGCTTTTGTTTAGCGGGCTTGAGCTGAGAATTTTAGGCGCAAGGGTGTCTTTTTTTCCGCCAGGAGGACTCGCCATTTGGGTGCAACTTTGAAGGAGCAAATGGGACGCCAAAAGCCCAGCAAATAAGATGGCCAACGCCTTTTTCAAGTAATTAAACATGTTCGAAAATATACAAATTACTTGAATAATTGCCGGTCTTTGTCCATGCCAATATATTGGACCAAAGGCCAACGGCAAAAGACATGACCATATTTTTGCTCCCTGTTTTGTACTGGTGACTAAGCAATGCAATGTAAAAGCTATCAAATATCTGACCTCGCTGTTTCGCTAATCGGAAACCATAAAGTGCGGCAAGTGACGTTATCGTTGCCGGATCAAAATGATAGATATGTCGTGGAACATCATAAGCAGCCCAATACTCCCCAAAATATCCGGCATCAAAACTTTTTGAATTAGGCAATGCCAACATTAATTTTCCGCCTGGCTGTATCCGCGATTTGAAGAAAGTAAAATAGGCTTCGAGTTCATATACATGTTCCAAAACATGCCAAAGGCTGATGAGTTGAAATTGTTTATCAAGAGGGATTTCGCTGAGATTTGCATAGATGGGTTGTTGGATTAGCTCACTCGCCCGTTGAGCTGTAGCTGGATCTAATTCCATGCCGGAGATGTTCCAACCGGCTTGTTGGCAGGCATGCAAAAAATGTCCGTTGCCGCAGCCGATATCTAAGAGTTCTTTATTGCCGTTTTGATACGCTTGAATCCAATTCGTTTTTTGGCGAAGGGTGATTGTGCGTACGCGATGGTAAAGTGCGTTGATGAAACCTTTTTGCGTATTGCTGTGTGAGATGTAATCGTCGGACTGGTAATAAGGCCCTGCCTCATTAGCGCGAGGTCTTGGGTTTGTAAATAAAAGTTGGCACCCCTCACAGCGAACGATTGAAAAATGTTCTTTTGAAACGGTATAGTCTTTGGCGACTAAAAATGGTTTTTGTGGGGCATGGCCACAGGCCGGACATTGTTCTACATTTTCCATATCAGCGTCCCATAAATAAAAGTAAAATGGATACATCGGATGCGGATACGCCGGAGATTCGACTGGCTTGTCCGATGGTTTGTGGACGAATTGATTTTAACTTGATCCGCGACTCGGTCGACAAGGTTTTGATTTTGTCGTAATCAAAATTAGCGGGTATACCTAAATCCTCCATGTTCTTCATTTTGTTCACCATCAGTCGTTCTTTCTCGATATAGCTTTCGTATTTCACAACGATTTCCACTTGCTCGATGACTTCTTGTGAATACCTGGCTTTGATCTCTTTCCCGGATTCATGCGTAAGCAATTGGTCAAAACTTAAGTCTGAACGTTTCAACAAATTCAACAATGGAGTTCCTTCGCGAATCTGTGAAGAGCCTTGGTTTTCGAGCCATGAATTAATTTCTTCTGGTTTTATTTTTAATGCTTTTATTTCAGCGGTCAAATCGGCCACTGCTGATTTTTTCTTGTGATAACGATCGACCCGATCTTGTTTGGCCAGCCCGATTGCCGCCCCTTTTTCGGTTAGCCTTTCATCCGCATTGTCTTGTCTTAGCAGCGTTCTAAATTCAGCGCGAGAGGTAAACATGCGATAGGGTTCATCTGTTCCTTTGTTAATTAAATCATCAATCAACACCCCGATGTAGGCATCCGATCGAGACAAGGTAAACGGATCTAATTCATGTGTTTTTTGATGAGCATTTATGCCGGCCATTAAGCCTTGGCACGCCGCTTCTTCATAGCCAGTGGTTCCATTGATTTGTCCGGCAAAAAATAGACCCGAGACACGTTTGGTTTCGAGGGTGGAAAGCAATTGTGTCGGCGGGAAATAATCGTATTCAATTGCATAGCCCGGCCGAAACATTTTTGCTTTTTCAAAGCCTGGAATTAATCGAATGGCTTCGAACTGAATATCTTCTGGCAAGGAAGTGGAAAATCCATTTACATAGATTTCGACCGTTTTCCAACCTTCAGGTTCTACGAATATTTGATGACTATCCTTGTCTGCAAAGCGATTTATTTTGTCTTCTACGGATGGGCAATAGCGTGGGCCTAAGCCTTTGATTCTGCCGGCAAACATCGGTGAGCGATCAAACCCTTTTCGAAGGACTTCGTGAACTTTTTCATTAGTATGTGTAATCCAGCAAGAGCGCTGTTCTGTTAGCGTCTCCGTACTCATGTAAGAAAAATGACTCGGGTTGTCGTCGCCTTTTTGTTCTTCCATGGAGGCGAAATCTAAACTCCGACCATCCACCCTTGGGGGTGTCCCGGTTTTCATTCGGCCTGATTCAAAACCTAGTTCGATTAATTGTTCGGTCAAGCCCATTGCCATCGGCTCCGCCATGCGTCCTCCCCCGAAATTCTTTTCGCCAATGTGTATTAGTCCGTTTAAAAAAGTACCGTTTGTTAATACTACAGACTTCGCTTCAAACCTCATCCCCATGCGGGTGATTACACCATGGACTTGGCCTTTATCAACCAGTAATTGTTGGACCGAATCTTGCCAAAAATCCACCATTGGTGTTTCTTCTAGGGCCCATCTCCACTCCTCTGCAAATCGCATGCGATCTGACTGACAACGCGGAGACCACATCGCCGGTCCCTTCGAACGATTCAGCATTCGAAATTGAATCATAGTTTTATCCGAAATTATTCCAGATAAGCCGCCCAGCGCATCTATTTCTCGAACAATCTGTCCCTTCGCCACGCCCCCCATCGCAGGGTTACAGGACATTTGGGCGATGGTCTGCATGTTCATTGTGATCAACAATACGCGCGAACCCATTTGTGCTGCCGCATGTGCCGCTTCACATCCTGCGTGTCCCGCTCCTACTACTATGACGTCGTATGTCTGTTGCATGTGTTTATCTTCTTGTTCCACGTGGAACAATTACATCTGAATTAAACTTAAATATGTATTTTCTTTTTCAGTCATTTGGGCTTTGTCTGCTTTTGTCTTGTCTTTATACCCGAGTAAATGCAATAATCCGTGAACCATTACTCGTTTTAATTCGGTATGTTGTGTGCCAAATTTTTCCCCATTTTCTTTTACTCGTTCGATGGAAATAAAGATGTCCCCTTCGATTTTTTGTGGATCTTCCGACTGGTCAAAAGTCACAATATCCGTCAGTGTATCATGGTTTAAATAGGTCTGATTGATGGACAACAAATAGGCATCCGAACAAAAAA
>CANHCG010000311.1 GCA_947459055.1 Cytophagaceae bacterium
AGCCGCTACCGCTGGCGCCTTAGCTTCTTGATCCAATAAAGCACCCAAAGCATTTAATCCTACTCCATATTCATTCAATTCAAAACACTCGATAAACTCTAATTTTGCCGCGCCTGACAATAATTTACGCGCACGCTCAGGATTATCCACACCCGGTAATTCCACTTGAATACGGTTAGAACCCGGCAGACGTTGAATATTCGGATTTGCAACCCCAAACTTATCAATACGAGCTTGAATAATCTTGTACACCCGATCCACAGCCCCATCAATCTCCGCATCAATGACCTTTTTCACTTGAGAATCCGACGACGTTGAACTGATTTTTCCACGATTCACTGAGTTCGCAAACACAGAAGCCAAGGTTTGATTGGGGGCTACCGCTGCAAATTCCTCATAAAATAATTCATTAAAAGGCTTATTGGATGACGCTAATTTAGCACTTGCTTGCGCGAGCGCTTTTTCGAAATTCGGGTCATTGCTTTTACCTGAAAGTGCACGCAAAATTTCTACCGGAGAAACTTCTAATACGGCGTGTAATCCACCCTCTAAGTCCAAACCTTTATGTAAGGCATATTGAGTCACCTCTTGAAACGTATAGCCTAAATAAACCGGTTGTTTCCAAAGGGAATCAATGAAGTGTAAACGTTTCGCAGGATCATATGTGCCGTCCTTGCTTGTCGCATAGGCATTGGCTTGATCTCTTAATTGGTCCGCTTTCCATGAAAAGGAAAGGAAGAAAATACATAGGGCTGAAATAATCGTAGACAGCCAAATAATGGCACTTTTGTAACGCATGATATGAAATTAAAAAATTGAAAATTAGAAAAAAATAATGGAGGAAAGGCCTCGCATCAGGGCGCCAGGGTGGCAATAAATTGAGTTAATAAAATGCGCATAAATTGCGTTCTATGGATAATAGTGGGCAATTTGATGGATTTCTGTAATTGTTCCAACGAGATTGTTGGCAACGAAGCAAAAACAAAATCAGTCGGAAAATCAACCTGCGGCGTAGAACTTACTTGGTAGATATGCTGTTCCGCATATACCGTTGCTTTCGCAGGAAGTCCTTTCTTTTCTGTTTTAACCGCCGTTTTTTCGGCCGAAAACAGGGTAATCGGCTTTGCCACGAGCCAGAAAAGCACGGGGATGAACAGGATTAAATGAAATATCTTGACTTTGTTTTGCATGATAGGAGGCAAAAATAGGATATTTTTTTTAGAATTCAATTTCTTCGCGGGCTAAGATTTTAATTCGTAAATTTGACATCGCAAAATAGGTAACATGTACGCATATTTATCGGAATCCAACATCCAACATTTTATAAAAGAAGCATTACTAGAAGATGTAGGATCGGGAGATCACACGTCATTGGCCACAGTTCCGGCAGATTTAATGGGTGGAGCGGCCTTATTAGTGAAAGATCGAGGTGTCTTGGCGGGGGTGGAATTAGCCTTGGCTATTTTCAAAGAAGTAGATGCCAACCTAGATGTGCAGGTTTTCCTGACGGACGGAACTTGGATTGAACCAGGCCAAGTTGTCTTGGAAGTGCGCGGATTCGCACAATCCATTTTGAAGGCGGAACGTTTGGTCTTGAATTGCATGCAACGGATGTCGGGGATTGCGACGTATACGCGTTCGTTGGTCCAACTAGTTGACGGCACCCGAGCCAACATCCTAGATACACGAAAAACAACCCCCAATTTTCGATTAGCAGAAAAATGGGCTTGCAAAATCGGGGGCGCAGTCAATCACCGATTTGCTTTGTTTGATATGATTTTAATCAAAGATAACCACGTGGATTTTGCAGGGGGAATCGAGCCAGCTTTACGAAAAGCTTTTGAATATAATGCTTCGCTGGCGGAGCCTTTGGCGATTGAAATTGAGGTGCGAAATGAAATAGAATTAGAGGAAGTGATGGCGATCGGCGGGGTCCAACGAATCATGTTGGACAATTTTAGCCCAGCTCGCCTCCGCGATGCAATTCGCAAAATCGATGGTCGGTTTACCACCGAGGTTTCAGGAGGAATTACGGAAAAAACCATTCGAGCCTATGCGGAAACCGGCGTAGATTTTATCTCGGTAGGCGCCCTCACGCATCAAGTAAAAAGTTTGGACTTAAGTTTAAAAGCCATATGAATTTAACAGAAGAAGCTGCGGCTGTCGGGTACATCGCCCGGTCGACGCCCAAAGGCGCTGAATTAATCACTGAAATCCTACGTTTGAAAAAAGAAAAAAACGCAGTGATTTTAGCCCATTATTATGTAGATGGGGAAATTCAAGAATTAGCGGATTATGTCGGCGATTCTCTAGGTTTATCCCAAGCGGCAGAAAATACAGAGGCGGATTTAATCGTTTTTTGTGGGGTGCATTTCATGGGGGAAACGGCGAAAATTTTAAATCCTTCTAAAAAAGTGGTCGTTCCTGACTTTAATGCGGGTTGTTCCCTGGCAGATTCGGTCCCAGTGGAAGAATTTGCGGCACTCAAAGCGGCGCATCCGGAGGCTATAGTGGTTTCGTATATTAATTGTTCTGCCGAAATAAAGGCGATGACGGATATTATTTGTACCTCGTCAAATGCCGTGCAAATCGTCGAATCGATTCCCGCCGATCGGGAAATTATTTTTGCACCAGATGCCAATTTAGGTCGGTATGTGGCACACAAAACGGGTCGCGAGTTGATTTTGTGGGAAGGAGCCTGCATGGTACACATTGATATTTCATTGGAAAAATTGGCTGTTTTAAAGTCGGAGTACCCGGAAGCTCTATTGATCGCCCATCCAGAATGTAAAGAGATGATTTTGAAAGAGGCGGATTATGTGGGTTCGACGACGGCCTTGTTGAAATTCGTCGAAACGTCCCCTTCTTCGACCTTCATCGTAGCCACCGAAGCCGGTATATTGCACAAAATGAAACATGCGGTGCCGCATAAACATTTGATTCCAGCTCCTTCAAATGAACAAAATACCTGTGCCTGCTCCGAATGTCCCTACATGAAAATGAATACCTTGGAGAAATTGTATAATGCCTTGTATTACGAGCTTCCAGAAATTCATCTTGAAGAATCGATTCGCATACCGGCTTATAAAGCCCTAAAGGCGATGCTGAAAATATCAGTTTAGTGATTTGACTATGTGGCCCCCACGACTTAGCTTTGTCAATCCTTCCCGGTTTGACAAAGCTAGGAAAGGTGAGGATTAAATGATCAAAAAAGTGATTTGACTAACCTATTTTCCCGACTTACCTTTGTCAAACCGGGAAGGATTGACAAAGGTAG
>CANHCG010000312.1 GCA_947459055.1 Cytophagaceae bacterium
CCAAATCGGGTATTGCGTTAATTTAATCGTTTCGCCAAAAAATAGTTGGGTCGATTTTTCGAATGAATCTGTATAATCGGAAACGAAAAATTGCCGCGATCCGGACTTGCCTTCGTTCAATAGCTTCTGTTCAGTTAAAATTCGTTTGATTTCTTGGGCGACAATTTGCGAGGTGTCGATGACCTGTACTTTGCCTTGGTAAAATTCTTCGATTTGCTTTTTGATTAAGGGATAATGAGTACAGCCGAGAATGAGGGCATCGATGTTGGCTAATTCGGGTTGAACTAAATATTCCCGAATAATTTGTTCCGAAATCGTTTTGCTAAAAAAGCCTTCTTCGATCATGGGTGCGAGCAAAGGGGTGGCCAAGGACTTCATTTGAATATTTTTATTCAGCGCAGAGGCCTTGCGTGCGTATATTCCGGAATTGACGGTTTGTTTGGTTCCAATGAGCCCGAGGGTTCGGGATTGCATTTGTTGCCCTAAATAGTCGATGACAGGATCGATAACGTTAACCACGATGGCTTTGGTTCCTACGTAGGCCTTCACTAGGTCATAGGCTGCGGCGGATGCAGAATTACAAGCAATTAAGATCAGTTTGCAGTTTTTCTCGAGGAGAAGATTACAGATTTTGACTGAATAGGCTTGAATGGCGGTGGCCGATTTGTCGCCGTACGGAAGATGCGCGGTGTCCCCAAAATAGATGATGGGTTCTTGGGGCATTAATTCGGTGATGGCATGGGCGAGGGTTAGGCCCCCGATTCCGCTATCAAAAATTCCGATGGGCGAGCTGTTTGGCATAGACAAAGAATTGCGTACAAAGAACGTGATTTTGGATTTGTTTTCAAACCCACGCAACCATTTCTGCAAAATGCCCATCTTTGTATTCGTATTCCAAAAATTGACGTTTGACACAAATTTACACTTCCCAACCTATCGAGCGTGACTTAGTCCAAGCCTGCCAAAGGCGGGACCGCAAGGCCCAGGAAGCGGTATTTAAACGCTTTGCTGGAAAGATGCTAGCGGTGTGTAAACGATACCTGGGGGCGGGACCATTGGCTGAAGATGTACTTATGGAGGGATTCATGAAGGTCTTTACGAAGATTGACTATTTTAAAGAGCAAGGGAGTTTTGAGGGATGGGTGCGTAGGATTATGGTTAATGAAGCATTAATGGCCCTTCGAAAAGAGGGAAAGATGAAGTTTCAGGAGACGGATTTTAGTTATGAGGTGGGAGAGGCAGCTGAGGCCATTATGCATTTGGAAGTGGAAGAATTGAACAGATTGATTGAAAGTCTACCTACGGGATATAAAACTGTTTTTAACTTATATGCGATCGAAGGCTATACGCATCAGGAGATTGCAGAGATGTTAGGGATTCAGGAGGGGACATCGAAATCACAGTTGTCGAGAGCGCGGGGTTTACTTCAACAGAAATTAAACGAATTACAGGTATGAAACATTCATCTGAAAAAGACTGGAATTCCATTGAATCCGCTTGGCGTAAAAAAATGCAGGAGGATCGTTCACCGGTACCCGAAGCGCTTTGGGGAAAATTAGCCGAGCGCTTAGATGCTGAGGAGAAGCCCAAGGTCTTTCTTTTCAAAGCGTGGCCATGGGCGGCGGTATTGGCATTAGCACTTGCCATTGGCTGGCAATCGTTTTTGCCACCCATTGTAGAAGTAGCCCAAAGCGGACAGTCATCTCTGAAATCGTCTGACCTAAAAAGCTCAACGATCCAACAAAGTTCTACTTCCAAACCCCAATCCATGGAAGTAAAAGAGAATCCGCGGACGGATATTTCAAAAACTGCCATTAGGAAGGTGGAAAGTCTTCAGGTGGATGGAAAAATCGTTGAGCTCGGTCAACCGCTTCAGGTCAAAGAGGAAGTGGTGATGCAGCAAAATCCACCTTTAGTAGCCCAAACATCGCAAGAAAAAGCGGAGGAAAAACAAGAAGCTGTTTGGCTCAAAGTGGAAATTGACCCCTTGGTACAGGTTTCTGAGCAAGAAAAGGAAGCTACATTGGCCGAAATACCTCGGGTGAAAAAACGGAGTTTAGGCCAATTGATTAAAAAAATCAAACAAGTGATCAAGGGAAATCCTGGGGAATGGACGGAGGTGAAGGAGAGTTTCCATTTGGTCGCGCATAAATATGTACAAACAGAGGAAACAATTAAGCAAAAAATTCAATATCAATAACGTATGAAAGCAATCGTATTAATTACCTGTTTATGGATGGGTTTTGGGGCACAAGCGGCTCGGGTGGAACAAGATTCGATTTTATTGAAAATCGATAAGCGTAATCAGACCTTGATTGGCACAAAATCGGATAAGTCGAAAACCTTAAAGGAGGAGTTGACGCAGGTTTTTGAGAAAAAAGGATTAGTGTTAACGGATAGTTTATGGCAGCAAATTCGCCATGTTATTCGGACTAATTCGGAGGGGGATAGTAGTTTATCGGTGCAAATAGGAAATAGCCGAGTAAAAATTGGCATTATTAAATCGGATGCTCGGTATGATATGCCGGAGAAGGCCTTTGCGATGGAAACGCCGACTAATGAACGAAAGAATGTTGAAACCAAGGGGAAAGGATTATTTGTTTATGGCGATGGTAAAGAAGAGGTGCAGATTGGATTAAGTGGAATTCATGTGAAGGATGGAAAGGAAGAGGTGCATGTGGATTGGAATGGGCTACGGGTGAAGGAGGGGAACGGACAGGAGACGAAGGTGATATGGGGCAAGGACTCGACGAAGGTGAGGAAAAAAGAAAGTGTGAATTATTACAGTCGGGATGGGTTTAATCTGTATTTGGGATTAAATTCTTTGACGGGTCAACTTCCGGAGGTGACAACAATGATATATCCGCCGGTGTATTTGCAGACGGACACGGAGTTAAAGCCATTGGGTTCGCGATATGTGAGTTTAGAAATATCGGAATCGGCGATGTTGGCGCGGGGCAAAAAAGCGGCATTGAAATTAGGTTATGGGATTGGATTTGATTGGTATAATTTCATGTTTGATCATAGTCGGGTCGTACAAAAAGCTGCTGCTGGGTCGATTTTTCAGCCATTATTGGATGTTACGGGAAAGGAAATGAATTTGTCGAAAAACAAATTAGTGGTTTCGTATCTGACCTTACCGATTATGCCACATGTGGTGTTCTCGAAAAATTCGGCGATAGAAATGGTGGGATTGGGGGGATATGTGAGTTATCGGATTGATAGTTGGACCAAAGCTACCGATGCTAAAACAGATCAAATAAAGCGGGAATCG
>CANHCG010000313.1 GCA_947459055.1 Cytophagaceae bacterium
ATTTAGTTTTTCTTCGTTGCGCTGGCATATCGCATACATATTGGCCAACGGGTGTTTCAAATAAATCGGAATAAATTCGGCACCAAATCCTAGGCCGACAATGGCAACATTATACTTCTTCATTCAGTTAATTAGGTTTAAAATTAATTTTCTAAGATAACAATCCTATGCGATAGAAAAGAGAAAAAAGGTAATTTTTTACTGAGCAACTTCTTTTTTGACCAAAAAAGGATGCGCCAAGACCGTTAAAACAAGTAAAGCCGTTCCCCAATAAAATCCTGTGCTCATTACTTCCTTCGAACCGAAAATAAAAACGGCCAACAAAATCCCATATACGGGTTCCAACGTAATCACCAAATTGATCGAAAACACCGAAAAGACCTTATACAAATGTATCGTTTCCGTATATGCATATACGGTACAAACTAACGCCAATATTGAAATCCATAGCCAATCTAAGCCAAGGGGAATATAGCCCGCCGTTCCGGCCCAGGCCCCAATACTCCACACCACACCGGTCATGACTCCTGCCGAAACCATTTCATAGGCGGTGATTAATTTGGGATCATGACTATGAGTAAAATTCCCATTAATGACCGAAAAAAGAGCTCCGAAAAATCCGGCGCCGATGCCCATTAGGAGGCCGAGCCATTGGGCTTGTTGGACCGAAAAAATAATCACCAAAGCCACCACCACCAAAATCCCCAAAAAAATCTCAATCAATGCCACTTTGGTTTTCTTCGCAATCGGCTCTAAAATCGAAGTCCAAAAAGTCTGTGTAGATAATCCCGCCAAACACATCGCCACCGTAGAAACTTTGGCCGCCCCGAAAAACAACAACCAATGCAAGGAAATAAAAAAGCCATTGATGATCCAAATCCACAAGACCCGCGAACTAACCTGCATTGATTTTTTACTCACATACAGAATACCGATTAACGAAATGGCCGTCATCACGCAACGAAAAAACACAATACTTAGCGCATTGGCCTGACTCGCATTCCCCAAAATGGCCGTGAACGCATATAAAATCACAATAAAGTGAATTTTAAAATAGTCGAAGAGACGCGGCTTTTGAAGCATGATTTAGCGCGGTAAGGTATAATAAAGTCCTACCCCAATCCCCCCAAAAACGATATTGGGCAACCAGACGGCCAACAAAGGCGGCATGCCGCCCCCTTCCGCAATCCCCTTACTCATCATAAAAAATAAGATGTAAATAAAGGCCAAACTGAAACCTAGCGCGATCTGAAAACCCACGCCCCCTCTAGATTTACGCGCTGAAACCAAAAATCCAATAATCGTTAAAATAATCACCGAAATCGGATTGGCAAAACGTAAGTATTTCTCAATCAAGAAAACCTCAATCCCGTCCGCACCCCGTGAACGCACCAATTCAATATGCCGCTCGAGCTCAGGAAGCGTAAAGGTTTCATGCAATAAATGTTTGTTCTGAAAATCTTTGGGCAACAAATTCAAGGTCGTATCAATTTTCGTCCCAAAAACAATACCTGATTTTCCCGGCGTCATATTCCGAATACGGTAATCGTGAATAGTCCATTTTTTCCGAAGGGTATCCCAAGTAATGCGGTCTGACATTAATTTTTCCTTGATCTCGTTATTCGAAATACGCTCTAAACTAAATCGATAACCGGTATTGGTGTTGTTATCATAACTCTCAATGTAGGCATATACCTCGGGGCCAATTTTGATATGCACATCACGTTTATCGAAAAAATAGGTGCCATTGATGTACTGATGCTCAAATGGCACGCGGATTTTATTGGCGTTAGGTACGACCCAACCAATCATTAAAAAGGTTCCAACCGCAATCATCGACGAGCCAATTAAATAAGGCCGCATCAGTCGCGTAAAACTAACGCCTGAACTTAAAATGGCAATGATTTCTGTTTTTGCAGCCAAATTAGCCGTGAAAAAAACCGTGGCAATAAAGACCATCAACGGCGAAATGTAATTCGCCCAATAGGGTATAAAATTCAAATAATAGTCGAAAATAATCGCGCGCATCGGCGCCTCTTTACGAATAAAATCATCAATTTTCTCCGTGTAATCAATCACCATCACGATTAATACAATCAAAAAAACCGCAAAGACATAGGTCTTCAAGAATTTTTTTAAGATGTAATAATCGAGGATCTTCATCTATTTCTTTATTGAATCTTGGTTATATGAAATCCCTGAAAACCAATGAATGAATAACACCCGAGACACCCTGAAATTAAAAGGAACCATAAAAATGGAAAATAAGGTTATCGGTACCACATAGCCCATCGCCGGAGGATCATTCAGTACATTAAATACAAATAGGCCGCCGACTAACATAATCCCCACCGTAAATGCATAGGAAATGTACATCGCCCCATAAAAAAAGCCAGGTTCCACCTCATAGCGTATATCGCATGAAGGGCAATGTTCATGCATTTGCGCGAAATTAAACAGATTCCACCAGTGGAATTTAAATAATCGGCCCTGATGGCATTGCGGACAACGTGCATTGACGATGGCATTTAATTTCGATGGATCGGGCATTTTAAGGGTATTTTAAAGCTCAAAGGTAAAGAAAATTAGAGGATTATTCGTAACAAAGGTCTCGGTCCGCAGGCTTTTTGTATCTTTGTGGGAAACTTAAACTTATCAACCCATGTATTCAATTGTTACTAACGTCCACATCGTACTTTTTGTACTTGTGTTTATTTTGGGACTTAATGTGATCATACGTGCACAGCGCGGAAAATCATCGAACGCCGAATTTACGGACACAGATCGCAAAGCAGGTTTGTTTTTTATGATTTCCTTGCACACGCAGTTGTTGATCGGATTAGTCCTATATTTCTTCCTTAGCCCAATCACCACCGGCGCTTTCGCTGATTTCGGCGCGGCGATGAAAGATCCTGCGACACGATTATTAGCCGTCGAACATATTTCTGTGAATATTATTGCCGTGGTTTTAGCGACCATCAATAATGCCAAAAACAAAAAGGCCATTGCCGATGCAGCCAAGCATAAAAATGCCTTATTGTTTACCTTAGCTGCTTTGGTGTTAATTCTAAGCCGTATTCCTTGGAGTCGTTTATTCGCATAAGGAATGGGTCAAAAATGTGTTTTTTTAGATCGAGACGGGGTGTTGAATGTAGACCGTGTCGATTATGTGTACCGATTACAAGAGTTTATTATTCCGCCCGGCGTGCCTGAAGCGCTACAAGCCTTAAAGCAAGCGGGTTATTTATTGATTGTGATTACCA
>CANHCG010000314.1 GCA_947459055.1 Cytophagaceae bacterium
AGGTTATTGTAGCGGAAGACATCCCAGCGTTCGGAGTTTTGTTGCATTCCCCATAATTTCACGCCCTTGGATTCTAGCGTTTCATATTCTTGCATGCCAAAATCCATGGCCCAGCGTTCGCCAAGCGCATCAAATACAAAACTTCCAACATCCATATGTCCATGACTTGCCGAGGGCGTACCCGCTTTTACCCCCACGTACAAGGCATTCGGATCGGTCCAAGAGGTTTGCATCATCGCGACAGGATTTTTTCCCCCGCCTACGAACATAAGATCCTTTGGTACATCGTGTTTGGCTAGTGAAATTCCTGAACCCCAGACTAGGGCCATGGGCAAAAGTCGGTCGTTATCTGATTTAGACCATTCTTGCAGGGTATTGATTTCAGTGTAGAGGAGCTCGGGTTGTTGGGTTCGTTTAGCAAACCAAATCATCGCCGGATGAAAGGCAATACCGCCGCCGGCATCAGAGTAATTGAAGTTCTTTTTAGAGGGACCGACCATGTGCAATAAATAGGTCGGCGTGGCTAGGAACCCCGGTTTTTGGTTTAGACCAAAATCTGATCCATACGCCTTTTCGAGCGCATCGTTAAACAATACCTGAAAGGAAGTGCCATAGCCCCAATAGCCGTAGCCTTCCGGATAAGCGCCTTCTGGGGCGAAATCAGCCATGGGTAATTCGATGGACTTAATGGCTCTTTGGATGATTTTCTGGGCTAATTCAGGTTCGTCCTCGGCGATGGATAGGGCACCAAAACTCATGCCTGCATTGCATACTTGGTTCCAGTTATTGCTCGATTTAAGCCAACCGTTGTATTTTTTATCCAGGGATGGTTCAATTCCCTTGTGTAAAATGGACTCTCGAATTGTTTTTTTCGCCTCGGGGGATAATTCCGCGTGGAGCCAATCATATCCGATGGCCATTGCCATGGTCATTTCGGCCACATCCAGAAAATGACTTGGGTTCCAGTCTGAGAAATTCGCCACATTTACTAATTCCTTTTCAGCGCGTTGAGCGTATTTTTTATCGCCTGTGAGGCGGAAAGCGTAGGCGAGGGTAAATTGTCGGCGCAGCATTTCCCGCGATTTGTCTAAAAGTCGGCGGCCGATTTGAATCCGTTGTAACAATGGCTTATCCAAATATCGATCCGCATCAGTCATGACCATGTTATGCACCTTTTGCCACAGCGCATCATTTTTAATGCGTTCTTTGATCGCTTTTTCTTCGTTTTTAAGGAATAAAAGTCGGGGGTGATTTTGGGCGGCTTTGACTAAATTCAGGTCTTGTGCCTGCGTCAGTGCTACAGGGAATAGGAGGAGATATAAAAGCTTTTTCATAGGTTCGAATAGGAATGCCATAAAATAGGATTGCGAATGGGTGCGTTTCGGACAACTTCTTGGTTTGTCGGAAAATGATCTAATTTTTTCCACGTATTCATCGCCGCCGTATCTCCATGAATACCGGCGAAAAATAGGCAGGATTGGGCAATGGGCCATTGGTCAAAATACATCACATCCGCCGGATAGGTCCAAGTGGATTTGTTTTGAATGAAGGGTAGTAAGTATTGGATGCCTTTTTGGATGCCTCGACCGTCCGCCATTTTCCAATCCCAGACCTGAAGTACATGCGCGAGCGTGGCCATGATGTCGAGATTAAATAGCGAATATCCGTAAGGTTTCGTGCGTTTTAATTCCAAAGGGAAAGAGCCATCGGTCGCCATTTGATTCGGTATGAAAACCTGCATATAACGTTTCCGACAAAAATCCACCAAGCCCGCATTGCCTGTAAACGAGGCGAAAACAGCGACTTGGAGTGCCCAACAGGTACCATGGTTATTCAGCGCATCTCGTTCCGCAAGGCCATAGGGGTGGGTCGTCAACCAGGCAGTATATTCCTTGAACCAACCTACGCAGCCGATATAATCGTCGGCGGACATCTGAGATTTCAGAGCTTCGAGTGCCTTAATTACTTCTAAAAAATGGATGGTGTCGATGATTCCTATGCCCCGGCCTGTTGCCTTGCCCTTGATGGCTTGGGCATATAACAAGGATGGATTCATGCGCGTTTCCGGGTCGATGAACCAAGCCCGAAAATGAGGGATGGCAGCAAGGGCGTAACGCTTCTGGCCGCTTAATTTATAGGCTGATGCCAGCGAACCCACGATGTCGCTAAAGCGAATCATGGCAAGGCGGTGGGCAACAAAATTCTCAGGATTCGTTTCGCCATCTCGCTGAATATAAGGCCCATCCGGATTTGCTGGATCTGGCCACCAATAATCCCCTTCTGAATAAAAATCATGAGCGCCACCCGCTGAACGAGGACAAATCGTAGCGGTGACGGTGATTGGTTTTAGGCCGATTTGTTTGTTGGCTTTTTCAATCGTTTTGGCAATTAATTCTTTAGGATAAATCGCTGCCTGCGTATTTGAAAGTACGAGAAAGAGGAATAAAGCTAATAGGATTCTTTTCATTTGACGCCGAGGTTTTGTGCCCATTGGGTGTATTTTGCGAGTAAGTCCTTACGTTTTTCGGGCATGCTGTTGGCTAAATCATGGGCTTCGATGCGGTCTTTTTTCAAGTTGTACAATTCCCATTTTTTGACCTCGTCGTCCCAGACTAATTTCCAATCCCCTTCACGAATCGCCCGATTTCCTTGGTGCTCCCAAGCGATGAAAGGATGTGCCGTCCGAATTTTTTGCTTTAAAATGGGCAAAAGGCTTTTGCCTTGAACGGCTTTGCTGGGGCTAATTTGACTAATATCCAGCAGAGTAGGAAATAGGTCCATGATGTGGCCTACTTGGTTTGTTTGGAAGCCTTTTTTGATGAGTTTTGGATAATGCACGATCAAAGGCGTGGAAATTCCGCCTTCATGCATCCAATGTTTGTACATCCGGAAGGGCGTATTGCCGGCGGAGGCCCATTCTTTTCCGTAGGTGGTGTAACTGCCTTTGGCGCCCACGGGGGTTGTCAGGGATTTTTGATACCCTTCCTCGCCTAGGTCACGTACGGAACGGTCGTCGAGGATTTCGTGGCAAGCGCCATTATCTGATAAAAATAGAAAGACGGTATTCTCCCATTCGCCTTTAGCTTTGACTTCTTGCATAATTCGACCGATGCCCTCATCCATGATTTGCATCATGGCGGCGTAGGTGGCCATTTTGTCGATGTATTCGGATGGGTTTTTGATCGTATCAAAACGTGCGATGGTTGGATCGATGGGAGCTAATTCGTTGACAGGTAAAAGACCTGCTTTTTGCTGGCGTG
>CANHCG010000315.1 GCA_947459055.1 Cytophagaceae bacterium
ACAGATGTGCCGCAAATTCGATGAAATACCAAAATGCTTATTGCCCAAAATCAATAAAGCTGGCACAATTAATCCGATGATGATCCCGGCCGTATACCAGGGCCAAGGAGCGCGTAAAATTTCTATCATGGTAAGTTTATTATCGTTGACCGACAAATGTATTTATTTTTACTCAAAAATTTAATCTGCCTGATTCAGCTTTGGTTTTAAAATCCCAGCTAAAACATAGCCCAAGCCCGCAAAGTAAAGTACGCTATTCAATTGCTTACTTGTAATCGGGCAGGTTCCTGTAGCACAACCTATTTCGCGCCAATAGAAATAACCCCCAATGGCTCCCAAGGATATCCCCAACAGGGACCAAACATTACTTCGAATGAACTTCCTCAAACTCCACATCTTCTGTTCCATCAGTTATTTTTTTAGTCGCAGGGATTCCACATCCTTGCGCGCCACAACCCATATTAAATACAGCCATCCCTACCAAAACCAAGCCCATCACGGCAATTAAAGTATCAGAAGTACGATACGCCTCCACGAAGGCATAAACGCCCACAAACATGCGCGCAATCCGCATAAAACCCCAGGGTTGAGTGATTTGTGTCCACATATTAGTCTTGATAAATAAGCATGTCGTGCAAACCCCCGCCATTATACACTTCGCTTAGCCCGGCTTGTTTTAATACTTGCATCGCCATGCCCGAGCGATTTCCACTCCGACAATACACAACCACCGCACCACGCATCGCCTTAAATTCATCCAAGCGCAAGGGAATAATGCCCAAAGGGATATTAATCGCTCCGTCAAAATGTCCCCCCGCAAATTCTGATGTTTCCCGCACATCCACGACTGTGGTGGAAGGATTTGAAATAATTTCTTCGATATTCATCTTATAATAAAGTTGAAGGACACACATAGTCCGTTAGTTGATATTTCCCCGATTCCTTAATGGCCTTAAATCCACCAGCCACGTCGATCAAATTCTCATAGCCCCGCGCACGAAGTGTCGAAATAAAGACCATGGACCGATATCCGCCCGCACAATGCACAAAATAGGTTTTGCCCTTGTTCACTTGAAGCATACTATCATTGATAAAATCCAAAGGCGCATTTTCTGCCCCGCTTACATGCTCGCTCATAAATTCCGAGTTTTTCCGCACATCCAAAAGTTCTCCTTTACCTGTTGCAATTCGATCGAATGCCTCCACTGCGGAAATCGATTCCACCTGATCCACTTCTTTACCAGCAGCCTCCCAAGTCGCAAATCCACCTTTTAAATAGCCAATCGCAAAATCATAACCTACCCGCGCTAATCGCGTGATCACCTCTTCCTCACGTCCCTCATCGGTGACCAATAAAATTTCTTGTTTGATGTCAGGAATCATCGCCCCAATCCAAGGTGCAAATGAACCATCGATCCCAATATTGATCGAATTAGGGACAAATCCCTTCGCAAAAACCTGCGCTTCGCGGGTATCCAAAATCAAGGCACTTGTTTCATTCGCCGCCGCCTCGAAGGCGTCTGCGGAAAGGGCATGTTGGCCTCGTGCTAATACCTTGTCAATCGAGTCATAACCCTGAATATTCATCAATACATTCAGTGGAAAATAGGCCGGCGGCGCTACTAAACCGGTTAATACTTCTTTCTTAAATGCTTCCCGACTTAATTCCGGATTTAAGGCATAATTCGTTTTCTTCTGATTTCCCAAGACGTCCGTCGTTTCCTTGCTCATGTTTTTTCCACAAGCCGAACCCGCTCCGTGGGCAGGATAAACGATAATATCATCGGCCAAAGGCATGATTTTGTTGCGCAAGGAATCAAATAAGAAGCCCGCCAGCATATCCTCGGTCAACTCTTCTTTTACTTTTTGAGCCAAATCCGGCCGACCCACATCCCCAATAAACAACGTGTCCCCCGAAAACAAACTCGTTGCTTTTCCCGTCTCATCGATTAATAAATAGCAAGTCGATTCCATCGTATGCCCAGGGGTGTGAATCACGCGGATTTTGGCATTTCCTAAGGCAAATTCTTGGCCATCGGCTGCTGTAATGCAGTCAAAACCACAGGCAGCAGTAGGCCCATAGACGATGGGTGCACCGGTTTTAGCGGATAAATCTAAATGGCCAGACACAAAATCGGCATGAAAATGAGTTTCAAAAACATATTTGATTGTCGCCCCGTTGCGCTGCGCTTTTAAAATATAGGGCTCCACCTCCCGTAAAGGGTCGATGATCGCCGCCTCACCATTATTTTCAATGTAATAGGCCCCTTGTGCCAAACATCCCGTGTAAATCTGTTCTACTTTCATATCGTTTGTTGTTATTTCATTGGAAAAGCTAGTTGCTGTATCAAAATATAAATACCCATCACCAGCACAAACCAACCAAAACCTACTTTTAATTTAGTCCCATCCAATTTTTTACTCAATCCATCCCCCACAAAAATCCCCACAATCGCTAAGGCCGTCACCGTCCCCAATAAACCCCAATCCATCACCTGATGCCCCAAATCACCCGTAAAACCTATCAAAGATTTGGCTGCAATGATCATCAAAGAAGTGCCAATTGCCTTTTTCATGGATAATTTCGACAACATCACCAGCGCCGGAATAATCAAAAATCCACCACCTGCCCCGACCAGGCCCGTTAACATCCCCACCAAGGCCCCTTCCAATAAAATTAAAGGATAATTAAATACCTGCTCCTCCTCCACATAAGTCCCCGCCTTTTCCCTTTCGCATTGCTCACATGTGCCACGAATCATCGAATAAGACGCCGCCACCATCAATAACGCAAAAAGCACCATCATCATAAGCGATTTCGTCACCAGAAAATCCCCCAGGCTAAACAACTCCGCTGGAATCAGCGGAACGATGAATTTACGCGTCGCGTAGACCGACATTATCGAGGGTATACCAAAAATAATGGCGGTTTTGATATGAATTAAGCCTTGTTTGTATTTAGGAATCGCACCTACCAAGGAACTCGCGCCCACCACAAACAGCGAATAGGCCGTCGCCAAAACCGGATTTACACCAAATAAATAAACCAACACAGGTACCGTTAAAATGGAACCTCCGCCACCGATTAATCCTAGGGAAATGCCGATAAACAAGGAAGCCAAATAGCCGAATAATTCCATGGGTAAGCGTTGTTATTTGATGTGCAAATTTCGGCTAAGTTGCACATCTATTTCGTGATTTTTATCACATCCCAAAAAATTAGAGCTGTAAAAAATTATTTTAGCACCTTACTC
>CANHCG010000316.1 GCA_947459055.1 Cytophagaceae bacterium
GGACACATTCACAGGGATTTCATATTGCTTGGAGGCTTTGATTTCTACGGAACCAACTAAGGTACCCGTCGGACTTCCTACGCGCAATTCTAAATTTCCACCAATCGTTTGGCCCGCCATGTACATCCCCATAAAGGAAATTTTCTTAATGCCCGTTAAGTCGATATTTGCGAATTTAACAAAGCCCTTATCGCCTGTCGCCGCCAGGATTTCACCCAATCCCTCCACTTTGAATTTCATCCCTTTTGAAACCTCATCATATGAAACCGCCGGAACACGTGGATGACGTAATGCGACTACTTTTTGGCCTGTCGCTGGAATAATTTTCCCTGATCCCTTATCGGTATAACTTGCCGCAAATAAATAAGTACCCGCTTTCCCTTTATCCTGAGGCACGTATTCACCCTCAACAGGCTTAGACGCTTTCTTCGCATCAGATAAACTTAGGATATACGTAACGATTTCTTTAGCATCAGGTAAGGAAATCTGAGGATGTGCTGCCATTGCCTGCTGTCCCCAAACACCGCCACCGCCGTTGATTACTTTTTTGGCTAACATATCAATGTTCTGCGCACTCGGACGATATTTTTTACCTAAATCCATGTACGAAGGCCCTATCGACTTTTGATTCGTTGCATGGCATGCCTTACAATCCGACTGATCCATCAACCGCTTACCCGTCGAGAAACTCACATTCGCCTGATGTCCCTGCTCAATAATCGTTTTATCATACCCATCCAAGAAATTCACCGACACCATCACATCCTCCGCAGCCACTTTCTTATTCGCTAAACTTCCATCTTCCTTATCCTCTACAGACACCTTGTATTTCACCGGCTTATCATTCCAATAAAAACTTTTATTGCCCTCAATCGTCACATCAACCTTTGGAACCTCATTCCCTACTCGTACCGTAAACTCAGATGAAGCCGTATTTCCTTTCGTGTCTTTCACCACTAAGGATACCTGATAAACCCCCGGTTTTGTATAGGTATAAGATGGGTTTGGCGCTGAACTTTTTTGTCCATTCCCGAAATTCCAAGCATATGTCAATTTATCCTTGTCATAATCAAGCGTTCCCTCAGAAGATAATTTCACCTTCAAAGGCGCCGCTCCTACTTTTTTATCCGCACTCGCCATAGCCACCGGCTTGCGATTCCCCGTATTATATTCGAGTTTATATAAAACCGCTTCCTCATTTTGAGCAAACCAATTAGGTCCATATTCTAACCCAAAAAGTGTTCCGTTTTTGTCAAACTGCATATCCATCGGATGCGAAAACTTAATCGATGGCAAAAAGCGCTCCATCGACAAGAAATCACCATTCTCTTTCATAGAAACCGTGTATACAATGTCACGCGCCCAATCATAGGCAATTAATTTACCATCGTAATAGGCTGGGAATTTTACCTTCGAATCCGCAGGAAAATCATCTTTGTAATACACCGGACCCGCCATGGCATTACGTCCCCCTTTTCCAACCACCGGACCAAATTCCGGAGAATCAACATACGGGTAATAAATAAATGCCTTTTGCGCTGGAGGCAAATGGGCAAATCCTGTATTGTGCGGCGAATCATTCACCGGCGCTTTCGGATTAAATACAGACCAAGTGCTATCATTATTGAAATCACGTTGGTTATATGGCCGATTATCTGCCACGAACAAAGGCCAACCGAAATAGCCCGCCGAACGTGCCTGATTCACCTCATCATGACCACGCGGGCCATATTTAGTCGAAGCTTCCCCAGCATCCGGACCTACCTCACCCCAATACAAAAATCCAGTCCGTTGATCCACCGAAATCCGATACGGATTCCGATTCCCCATCACATAAATCTCTTGTTTAGCATGGTAAATTTTATTCGGATACAAATTGCCCTCAGGAATCGTATAGCCCCCATCCGGCGTTGGTTTAATGCGCAAGATTTTACCACGTAAATCATTGTTATTCGAACTCGTCGCACGCGCATCCCAGCCCGAACGACCCGGACGATTATCGATCGGACCATAGCCTTTCGAATCAAAAGGATTCGTGTCATCGCCCGTCGACAAAAACAAATTGCCTTGCTTATCCCATGCGATTGAACCACCAGTATGGCAACATCCCGTCCGCTTCACCGGAATACGTAACATCACCTTTTCTGTATCGAACAACAAGGTATCCTTTATATCATCATACGTAAAGCGTGATAAATGCTGTGCCGTATCTGGTTGCCCTGATTGAGGCGAATAGAATAAATAAATCCATTTGTTTTGATCAAAATTCGGGTCAATATTCACCCCCATTAAACCATATTCTTCCTTGTGATAAACATTTAGTTGGGCAATCACTTTTGTTTTGCCTTTTTTAGGATCATACATTTTCAACTTCCCTTTCCGCTCACCAAAGAAAATCTTGCCACTGTTGGCCACCGCTAATTCCGTAGGTTCATCTAAATTCCGATCCAAAATCGTTTTGGTAAACCGATTTTCCTCCGGCAATTCCCCCGTACGCAATTTCTTCGCATAATTTTGCTCAGGTCCTGAACTTACCCATTGCAAACCACCCCAAATATGTTGAAGCACTAATGGCTCATCGAATGTCTCATTGGTATGTCCCCAGTTCGAATAAAATGAACGTCCTCCATCAAATTCATGGTACCAAGCCATCGGGTGAAAATCACCCATTTTCCCATCTTTATACGTTTTTTCGTCCACCGTTACCAATACCTTCACGTCGGTATTGAAATTTTTAATGTCATAAAATTCATCTGTGCGATCAAACGTCGCTGGCATATGAGCCGTCGAAATATGCGTTTTATCCACCACCGTCATGGTTCCTTTTTGGACATTTGGTCGGCCCGGATGTGACGCGAAATAGCCCCCGGCTAATTTACCGTACCAAGGCCAATCATATTCGGTGTCCGTTGCCGCATGAATACCCACATATCCACCTCCGGCTTGAATGTAGCGTTCGAAGGCATTTTGTTGGGCATCATTTAACACATTCCCTGTGGTGTTTAAAAAGACAATCGCCCGATATTTTTTCAAATTGGGTTCCGTGAATACCGCAGCATTTTCGGTTGTATCAACTTGAAAACCTTTCTCAGTTCCCATTTTCATCAAGGCCTTTTTACCAGCACCGATTGACCCGTGGCGAAAACCTTTGGTCGAGGAGAAAACGAGGATTTTTCTTCCTTTTAATGGATTTTTATCTTGCGCCTCCGCAGTCATACGTAGAGCAAAAACAAAAGCTAGAAGCATTGA
>CANHCG010000317.1 GCA_947459055.1 Cytophagaceae bacterium
ATCACATCAGTCGATTTCTCCAATTCATTCATCACAGCCTTCATACGCTCCTCAAATTGACCTCGGTATTTGGTACCCGCCACCAAAGAAGCTATATCCAAGGTCACCACACGCTTACCAAACAGTACCCTAGAAACTTTTTTCTGAATAATCCGCAAGGCTAAACCCTCTGCGATGGCTGTTTTACCAACGCCTGGTTCCCCTATTAAAATCGGATTATTCTTCTTACGACGCGATAAAATTTGAGCCACACGTTCTATTTCCTTTTCACGACCCACAATCGGATCTAACTTGCCATTCTCTGCAATCTTCGTTAAATCCCTACCAAAATTATCTAAAACGGGTGTTTTGCTTTTTTCAGCCCCCTTGGTACTACTCGCCGAAGCCCCAGAAGCCCCAGCACCAGAAGAACCACCCGAGTACAAACGACTATCATCGTCATTATCATCCGCATCAGTGGATGATTTTGGGGAAAGACCTTGACTACTTCCGGATTGAAATTCAACCATTTCCTTGATTAAATCGTAATAAACCTGATGCTTTTCCAAAATCTGTGTGGCAACGTTATCCTCGTCCCGCAAAATCGCCATCAACAAATGATCCGTCTCGACCAAATTGGTCTTAAAATATTTGGCCTCCAAATAGGTCAAACGAAGAACTTTCTCCGCTTGTTTAGTCAAAGGAATATTTAATAGATTTTGTTTATCAAAACTCGATTTGCTTGTTGAGGAGGTCGAATGCTCAATACTGTGACGCAATTGATCCAATGAAACGCCTGATTTCAACAACAAATCAATGCCTGGGCCCTCCCCATCACGAATCATCCCCAACATCAAATGCTCAGTTCCAATATAATCATGCCCCAATCGCAAAGCCTCTTCACGTGCCAGCGAAATCACTTCTTTTACCTTATTTGAAAACTTAGCTTCCATATGATTTCTAATTTATACAGCGAAAAACAACACGAATCCGTATTTTGTTCAATTAATTTTCATTTGTTCCAAAATTTGCTTTGAATCCCTTCCATGATTCATCAAAAGGTCCAAAATTGACAAATTTGAAACAAAATCAGTCCCAAAACATTGTCGATAAGGAACCAAATTCACTAAAGAAGATCCATCCAAAGCACCTTTGGCTTGAATTTGATTAAAAAAGCTAATTCCATCTTGATCTAAAAAATCATTGGTAAAGGAATAATGAAAATCTTTACCTAAAATTTTCATGCTCAACTTTAAAAAATCAATATTTAAATCTACTAAAAATTTATTTTTTTTCGCAAAAATCTGTTGAATAAATGGATCAAAATGTTCAAAAAATGGGGCTTTCCCGTAAGCCGCTTGTATCGCCCCTGAATGCCTCCGAACCCAATCCTGGCTATAATCAATTTGAACATCTTTTGTAAACAGCTTATGCCCAGAGGTATGCATCACCGGAACGCTTAACACCTCTACCCCATTAGCTCCTAGAATTCGACAGCGATTCCGATAGCTTTGCTTGGTAAAATGTTCCATCACTTCAAATGAAAGTTTTTGCTCCCCTTGAAGTACAAGTGACATATAGGCTAAACAAGGTAAATAATGAAGTTCAATGTGCATTCCAAAAAATAATCGGATATTTGCAAAAATACGATTAATCGCCCGATTTTCGGGTAGAACCAAAACATGTTTTTCTACAAACTCATCGGGCATTTACCGCTTTTCATTCTATATCGGGTGGCTACTGTCATGCAATGTTTTTTTTTCTATGTCATTTCATATCGGAAAAAAATCATTTTAGCTAATATACGCAGGTCCTTTCCTTCCTATACAGAAAAGGAGGTTAATCAATTAGGTTTTCAATTTTATGGCTATTTAACGGATCAATTAGTCGAATTCTTCAGAGGTGCTGCCATGTCAAAAGAGGAACTCTTAAAACGAATGGTCATGTCCAATGAAGATCAAGTTCAGGCCTATATAAACCAAGGAATACCTGTCGTTTATGTTGCCGGACATCAAGGAAATTGGGAATGGGCCGTGCATCGATTGGCCTTATCCGACATCCAGCACGATATTGTTTATCAAAAACTAAGTAGCCCTAGTTTCAACGAATTCACGATGTGGGTGCGCCAACGATTTGGAAATAATATTCTATTAGAAAAAAAAGAATCCATTTTAGCTAGTCGGGAACGAAAAGACATTCCGCGGGCCATTTGTTTAGCGGCAGACCAGTCCCCACAAAAGCCAGAAAGTGCATATTGGACCCATTTTCTTAACCAAGACACTGGTTTTTTTACAGGCGTGGAACGATTTGCTCGGGAATATAATTATCCTGTATTTTTTGTGGAATTAATTCGAACCAAACGTGGCTATTATACGATGACATTTGAAGAAATCGCTAATCCTCCCTACGAAGAACTTGAAAAAGGAGCGATTGTCGAACGATTCGCACGGCGATTAGAAAAATCAATTGAAAATTATCCTGATCAGTATTTATGGTCGCATAAACGTTGGAAGCATTCGAAACCCTCCAATATTCAAATGAATTGGTAGCTTACATAAAATCCGTACAATCACCTAACCCTTCCCGAATTACCTCCGGTTCGTTTTGCGTCAAATCAATAACACTCGAGGGTGAAATACCTCCAAAACCTCCGTTTAGCACTAAATCTACTTGATGTTCATATTGATCGAAAATCAAACTAGGATCCGTGTAATCTTCGACCAATAAATCGGATTGCTTAATCGTAGTAGTCAACAAAGGATGCCCAAGTTCCTTCACAATTTCCAAAATAGGTGCATAATCCGGAATTCGAATACCCACCGTTTTCTTTCCTTGAACTAAAACCGAAGGAACTTTTGAACTAGCAGGCAACACAAATGTGTAGGGGCCCGGTAGATAATGTTTAAGAATTTTGAAATTTGCATCACTTACTTTTGCGAAATTCGAAATCGAACTCAAATCGTGACAAATAAAGGAGAAACGATTCTTATTGGCCTTAATTTGTTTGATGTCACAAATGCGATTGATGGCTTGCTGGGATAAAATCGAACAACCAAGTGCATACATCGTGTCCGTTCGATAAATAATCAAACCGTTTTTTTGAAGCACACCCACGATACGATCGATAATTTCTTGGGAATTATTTTTATCGTAAACTTTAAGAAATTGAGCTGCCATTTAGTTGGTTGTAAAAAAATCATTCGTCAGTTCTTCCTCTTCTACCTCCTCTTTTACCTGATCTATACTCGCATTAATTTCGAATCCTAC
>CANHCG010000318.1 GCA_947459055.1 Cytophagaceae bacterium
GTTATGTGCAGCCCTCTGAAAAATCGAGCGTGAAGGAGATGAGTCGCTTTATTCGCCAGCTGAAATACGAGTGGACCCAAAAGAATCCCAATGTCGATTGGCAAGAACCTAATCTTTCCTTTGTCCCTACAGTTGGTTTCGATCGACCCGATTATTCCATCCTTGCCAAAAGCCCCGAGATGCTGGAGGAGATCAAAACCAGCTTGATTAATTATGGCATATCTGCCTCAGGACTTTCGATGTTTAATTCATGTACATTGCAGTACTATTACAATCAAATTAAGCGATTGCGAAAGGAAAAGGATCAAGAGGAGGAAATGGGGGCGGATGTGTTTGGGACTTGGGTGCATAAAGTGTTGGAATTAGTGGACGAAGAGGTATTGGCCGACCATGCGGGGGATTATGATGAGGCCGATTTGCCATTGAAGGTTCCTTCGAAACTAGATGATTATTTAAATCTCGCGATGGAAAAAATCAAGGCGCGCGAGGGAAATTTTGAAATTGAAAAGGGCTTTAATTATGTGTTAAAGGAAGTGGCGAAAACTTTGTTGGAAACGTATTACTCACAAGACGCCTGGTCCAAACACGCTCGCCTTCTCGCCGTAGAGATTTCATTGCCTACCCATATAAACGTGTGGGTCGGGGAAGAAAACCTGCAGGTAAAGGTTAGTGGTCGGATCGACCGATTGGACTATGTAGGTTCGACCCTCCGGATTTTGGATTATAAAACGGGCAAAGTGGAGGCGAGGGATGTGGTTCCGAGTGATGAGGGCTTGCGGAATGATGTGTTGGAGGGAGAATTAAAGACGAAATTGCTGCAATTGTGGTTGTATAAATATTTACTCGCCAAAGAATTACAAAAACCCATCGGTTCCCGAAATGAAAAAATCCCCAATTTTCTCTTAGAAGAGGTGGATATCGAACCTGGGATTATTTCCTTCCGGAATTTACCCGCGGGGATATTAACGGATCAGGCGACGGGCTTATGGTTTTCCGAAGGACAGGACTGGAATGGATTTATCGCCGAATCGGAAGCCATTTTAGGTGAATGGGTGCGCAAGATTTTAGATCCAGAAACGGTATTTGAGAAAACGAAGGATGTGAAGGCATGCCAGTTTTGTGATTTTAAACGGATATGCCAGCGGGAAATTTAGCCCTAGCATTTTCATGCCTCATCCAAAAGCAGTACTTTTGAATCTTAAACATATACACATGACATTTCAAGAAATCAACGAAAAAATCACAGCCCTAGCTGCTCAAAAAGGAGGTCAAGGCGTTTCCTTTAAATTTGCTTTCCCGACTGGCATCATTGTCGTAACAGGTGACGGACAAGTATTAAACGAAAATGCCGATGCGGATTGTACGATTGCAACTTCCGAAGAGGTATTTACCCAATTGTTACATGGTGATTTAAATCCCATGATGGCTGTAATGACGGGCAAAGTGAAGATCTCTGGGGATATGACCGTCGCCATGAAACTACAAAATCTGCTTTAGTGAATTTCAAAGATACCATCATTGCCTTAGCGACGCCTTCGGGTGTAGGGGCGATCGGCGTGATCCGATTGTCCGGGGAGGAGGCGATTCGTCTCACCAATGAGGTATTTTTTCCAAAAGATTTAACCAAACAGGCCAGTCATACGATTCATTATGGGCGGATCGAAGCCCATGGAAACGTATATGATGAGGTGCTGGTTAGTTTATTCATCGGTCCACATTCCTATACGAAGGAACATGTGATTGAGATTTCTTGCCATGGTTCGCCATTTATTCAGGAGCGTATTATACAGTTGTTCGTGGAAAAGGGCGCTCGTTTAGCGCAAGCGGGTGAATTTACCCAGCGGGCCTTTATGAATGGGGCTTTTGATTTAGCGCAGGCGGAGGCGGTGGCGGATGTGATTGCGGCGGATTCCTTGGCAGCCCAACAAGCCGCCTTGCATCAATTGCGCGGAGGTTTTTCTAAAGAATTAGCGCTACTGCGTGAACAATTAATACATTTTGCGTCTTTGATTGAGCTTGAATTGGATTTCGGAGAAGAGGATGTGGAATTTGCGGATCGGAAGGATTTGGAGGCCTTGGTTTCGGCTTTATTGACCGCCATTAATCCCTTGGTGGAAAGTTTCAAAACGGGCAATGCCATTCGGAATGGCGTGGCCACCGTGATTGTGGGTAAACCTAATGCAGGGAAATCTACGCTTTTAAATGCTTTATTGAACGAAGAGCGGGCGATTGTGTCGGATATCGCGGGTACGACGCGGGATAGTTTGGAGGATCAGTGGACCTTGGGTGGCATCAAATTCCGCTTGGTCGATACGGCAGGATTACGGGAAACCGAGGATGTGATCGAGGCGATGGGAGTGGAGCGGACGCAGGCCTGGGTGAAAAAGGCGCAAGTGGTGTTGTATATGGTCGATGCGACTCAGGAATCATCGGCCTCTTTGCGGGAGGCATTAGCGAAATTAGGATCCTTGGAAATTCCCTTATTGCTCATTTTGAATAAAGTAGATCAAATCTCCGCGGAGGCGCTTGCCTCTTGGCGTACCGAATGGCCGGACATGGTTTTTATTTCGGCCAAAAATCGAATTGGATTGGCGGATTTGGAAAAGGCGCTGTTAGATCAAGTGGGCATTCATCAGGTGTCTTCCAATGCGACTTTGGTGACGAATGTTCGTCATTACCAGCATTTGCTGCAGACCCAACAAACCTTACATTCCGTCCTATCAGGCCTCCAAAAAGGCCTGACAGGGGATTTAATCGCCCAAGAACTTCGTTATGCGCTGCATGATTTAGGGGAGATTACGGGGCATATTTCCAATGATGACTTGCTGAAGAACATCTTTGGTAAGTTTTGTATTGGGAAGTAAAATTTTCATAGGAATAAATTGTCAGGTAGAGGATTAGAAAACCGTTGGCTGAGTTATTATCAGCCTTTGCTTTTTTCATTATCCTTATTGCCCTTTAACTAGTTTGATCAATTCCTCGATTTGCTTTTGTTGCGCAGCAATTTTGGAGTTTTGATCTTCAATTTGTTTTTGTTGCTCTTGAATAGCTTTCGTTAGCATCGGGATAAAGGAATTGTAATCCACCGACAATAGTTTGTTTTCATCTGTCCCTTCCTTTACAATAAAGGGCAAGATTTTTTGAATTTCCTGGGCGATAAAGCCATTTTCTTCGCGAGTATATGCTGTGGAAGCCAAAGAGCTTTTTTTCATGTAATGCACAGGATTCA
>CANHCG010000319.1 GCA_947459055.1 Cytophagaceae bacterium
AAACGTGGCTGATTTGTGGCTAAACTGGCATTCCAAATGCTGCGTGTTTGAAATTTTTTCAGACTTGAATCGATGTAAACCTCAGGTAAATTAGCCAAAGAAAGTACATTTTTGATGCCGGATTCTTTTTTGATTTCGTTTGTTAACGCTTTCCAAGCATCGAATTCTTTAACCTGAAACATGTCTTTATTTTCGAGGCCAATAACCATGACGGCACCATCTTCTCCATATTTCTTTTTAAATGATTCATACAATTGAAATCGATCGTCTGATTTTGGAAGAATTTTAGCTAGCTCATAACTTAATTGGATTCGGCTGGCTGTAAAGCCTAAAGCAACTGTAATAATTCCTAACGAAATAAGAATGAATACTTTATAACGTAAAATGGCTTTGGCGATGGCTAACCACATACTTAATTGAGTTTAGAGGCGGAAATGAATTGTTCGGCAAATATTAAATCTTCAGGACTAGTTATTTTAATATTCGTGTAAGAACCCGGAACCAAATTTATTTTAGCACCTAGGGATTCCACGACACTTGCATCATCGGTAAATGTGGGCAGATACGTTTGTTGGAACGCCTTTTTCAGGTCCATAACTGAAAAAATCTGAGGAGTTTGAATTAGTTGAACATCCTCTCGTGGAATTTGAACGAAACGATTTGTTTCAGCATCCCACTTTCGAATCGAATCTTTACTCGGTACAGCTAAAATTGCATTTCCGTTTACTTCGGCGAAATCAAAAGCGTGTAGAATTTGGCTAGGATCAACCAAAGGTCTTACGCCATCATGAATGGCTACTAAACAATTTTCCTCTGAAGAGATTGCTTGAATGCCTTGTTGGCTCGAATGAAAACGAGTATCACCCCCTTCCACGAGGCGATGCGGCGTTTCTGCATTTATTTCGGGATGGGTCTGACATAATTTTGCCCAAAAATCAAATTGATTCTTGGGCAAGACTACGATGAGTTCTATCTGTTGATCAGCCAATTTGAATTGTTTCATGGTATGAAACAAAACGGGTTTGCCTTGAAGGAGCAAAAATTGTTTGGGTATCGCACTTTTCATGCGTTGACCCGTTCCTCCCGCGACAAGTATGGCGATTTTTTTCAAAGCGATGTTCTTAAATAATTAACATCACATCTCCATAACTAAAGAAGCGATATTTTTCTTTAATTGCTTGTTTATAAGCCTCTTGAATTAATTCATAACCACCGAATGCCGAGGCCATCATCAATAAAATAGATTCAGGTAAATGGAAATTCGTTAACAGCGCAGAAGGGATTTTGAATTCGTAAGGAGGGAAGATGAATTTGTCGGTCCAACTATTAATCGGTTTTAAATGTCCACTTGCCGATACCGATGATTCTAAGGCCTTCATCACCGTCGTTCCTACAGCTAACACCTTCTTTTTGTTGTCAATCGCTTCATTTACAAACTGACAAGTGGCCTCATTTATCATGAAATGCTCTGAATCAGTTTTATGTTTAGTTAAATCTTCTACGTCCACTTGGCGGAAAGTTCCTAAGCCAACATGCAGCGTGATCGGCGAAAACTGAACTCCATTTAGTTCCATTTTCTTCATGACGATTTTCGAAAAGTGCAATCCGGCGGTAGGTGCCGCAACAGCCCCTACATGTTCCGCATAAATCGTTTGAAAACGCTCACGATCTTCCTCCGTTGCAGATCGCTTTAAACGAATCTCATCCGGCAGTGGAGTTTCACCTAATTCATGAATAGCTGCCATCAATGCCTCGTGATCCCCATCGTAAAGAAAACGGATAGTCCGACCTCTAGATGTTGTATTGTCAATCACTTCAGCGACAAGGTCAGAATCACCAAAATACAATTTATTTCCAACCCGAATTTTACGCGCTGGGTCCACCAATACATCCCATAAGCGATGCTCCCGATTTAATTCACGTAGTAAAAATACCTCGATTTGAGCCCCCGTTTTTTCTTTATTTCCATAAAGACGAGCAGGAAAAACTTTCGTATTGTTAGTCACTAAAACATCACCTTCACCAAAATAATCGATGATGTCGGTGAATTTTTTATGCTCGATCGTTTTCTCTTTTCGGTTCACCACCATCATGCGCGCATCTTCGCGATTTTCTGTGGGATTGAGTGCAATTAAACTTTGAGGTAAATCAAATCTGAATTCAGATAATTTCATTCGGATGGGTTTTGATATGTGTATTTTACAAATATACACTTTTCGAAGGGGGCTTGTCAAGGTAAATTTTTTAAAACAAATACGAATCCCCTTTGTTAGCATTTAAACCTATATTTGTACATGAATAAAGTCGCTATTTTTTGGTTTCGAAGAGATTTGCGCTTGGAAGATAATTGTGGATTATTCCAAGCCTTAGCTGGGGAACATCCCGTATTGCCAATTTTTATTTTTGATCCCCAAATTTTAAATCGACTGACTTCCAAAAAAGATGCTCGGGTTGAATTTATTCATCATGCCTTACAAAAAATCAAGAATCAATTAAAAGCCCTGGGCGCTGATATCTTAGTTTTACATCGGGATCCCTTAGCTGCTTTTCAACATATTTCCACCCAGTTTTCCATTCAATCGATTTACACGAATCATGATTATGAAAGATATGGGGTGGAACGAGATTTGAAAATTTCGAATTGGGCATCCGATCAGGGGATTGTTTTTCAATCGTTTAAGGACCAAGTTGTTTTTGAAAAGTCAGAATTATTAAGTGGTCAAGGAACACCCTATACAGTTTTTACACCTTATTCGCGGAAGTGGAAAGAACGTTTGTCCCAGGAACCCATACGGACTTTTGGTTCTGAATTGGGTCAAAATTATTTAAGGGCAGAATTTTTGTTTCCTACGCTGGACGATTTAGGTTTTGAAGCATCAGGATTAGATTTTCCAGGGGATCAGGTGAAGGACGATTTAATTCGAAATTATGGCGCTCATCGCGATTTTCCTGCTTTGCCGGGTACGTCTCGTTTATCCGTTCATTTGCGTTTTGGCACAATTTCTGTTCGTTCTTTAGTTTTGAGGGCGCTTGGGAATTCAGAAACGTGGTTGAATGAATTGATTTGGCGAGATTTTTATTTTTCTATTTTATATCATTTTCACCAGGTAAGCGAAGGGAAATCATTTCGGAAGGAATATGATTTAATTGAATGGCGGAATGATGAAACGGAATTTGCGGCATGGTGTGAGGGGAGGACGGGTTATCCTTTGGTTGATGCAGGTA
>CANHCG010000320.1 GCA_947459055.1 Cytophagaceae bacterium
CAGGATTTTACCTCCAAGGCAGTTTCCCATTCCATTCGAGGTCAGTTTTCCTTTCGGTTCACGAAGAGCGAAGCATTTTTACGAGGCTTTCAGGACATCATCCAACGAGATTTTATCAATGATTCCACGTTCATCGCTCCCAATGCCTGGTCTAATTTTAGTTCCTCCAATTACCGTGGTGTGAACCAAGGCTTAGAATATTATCAAAAATGGCAATTGCCCGCCGACATCCAAGCCATCACCGGCTTAGAATACCGTCACCAGAGCACTGACCAGTCTGATTTTTCCATCTCTTCTTACGGACGCTATGATTCGCCCTCGCTCACGCAAAAGCTAGCAAATCAGTCAATTTTGGGGATTTATGCGACTTTGCAAAAAGATTGGTCAGGGAAGTTTGGTCTTGAAATTGGTTCGCGCTGGAATCGACAGTCGACGTTCGGAGATTTTAGTACGTTAAGTTTGAATCCTTATTGGCACTATGCATCCGCCGGGAAGCTCTTTTTTAATTATTACACGAGTTTTAAAACGCCTTCCTTGTATCAATTGTATTCGCCCTATGGGAATTTGAACTTACAAGCGGAGCGCGGCTCGACGGTCGAAATGGGTTTGGAACAAAAAATTGGCGCCTTTAAAGCTCGATTAGTCGGATTTCAAAACGATGTATCTTCTGGAATTGTGTTCCAGTCCATGGATGTGGAACCTTATGGCAAGTATCAGAATATTGCCAAACAAAAAATTAAGGGCTTGGAAGTGGAATTAACGTACCAACAAAAGGCCTGGACCTTGGAAGGAAATTATACTTATTTATGGTCGGATACGACCTATTCGGAGCTGATTCGTCGGCCTACGCACCAAACACAGTTGCGCGCCATCTACCGACCTAGTACCCAATGGCAATTTCAAGCCAGCATCCAATATGTAGGCGAACGCAAAGATTTATTCTTCGACGAGGCCGTATATGCCTCGGTGCCAAAAAAATTGGCAGGATACTTCTGGACGGAATTGCAAGTGGGGTATCAAATGAGCTCAAAAATTCGATGGAATCTCTTAGTTAAAAATGCCCTCAATCAAGATATTACGGAATTGTATGGGTACACAGGTCAGCCGCGGAATGTGCAATTGACTTGTGTGATTGCTTGGTAGTTTCAAATCAAGATGGGTCAGCCGCGGAATGTGCAATTCCTTGTTAGTTTCAAATCAAGATGGAACAGATGGGGAATTTGCTAATGGAATGATCAATGACAAGGTAAAACAAGTCGGTGTTGAAATAGCCGAGAATTTAATGTGGAAGTCGAAAATTCCGTAGGAATAGGGTGGTTCTTAAGGCTTAAATCGCTCGTACACATCTTTTCCGGTGCTTTGGTCCCGGCCGAAGAGTTCGATATAAAAGACAGATGGCATATATCCGCTATCGTCTACGCTAACGAAGACACGATCGAGGATTTGTAATTTCCCGTTGATAGGGAAAAGGGCAATCGGTGTGCCTTTAGGATCTAATTTAACGACAAATTTCCGTTTGCGATAGGCCAAAAAATAACCTTCATAGGAATTAACTTCGCCTTTGATGGGGTCCGTGTAAAGTCCGTAGGCCAGGGTTCTTTGGATGGTGCTTAATTCTTCTTTTTGGCCTTTTTCGGCGTAGCGGAGCCAATATGTGTGAACCGGTTGCTTGGTATTCAGGGATTTATTGGCCAAGATATTTGCGTCATAAACGACTGTATTGGCGTTTGAACTTCGTTGGATATAAAACAAACGATTGGGCGCACTAGGTGGAATGGGAAAACGTTCACCTGTATTGGCATAGGCACAGAGGGACCCCCAAATGCTCAGAACCATAAATACAAGCGAACGTTTCATGAAATTATTTGAGGCCTTGTTCCATTTTCTCAACGATTTCCTCTGAAATTCCTACGCAAGAGAATCCTCCATCGTGGAATAGATTTTGCATCGTCACGCGACGTGTTAAATCAGAGAAAAGGGTGATGACATAGTCGGCACAATCGTCAGCCGTGGCATTTCCGAGCGGCGACATTTGGTTGGCATATTCATAAAATGCATTAAATCCGCTGATTCCAGTTCCTGCCGTTGTTTTGGTCGGAGATTGAGAAACGGTATTTACGCGAACGCCTTTGGCTTTTCCGTAGTGGTAACCATAGCTACGGGCGATGGATTCGAGCATGGCTTTGGCTTGGGCCATGTCGGTGTAATCAGGGAAAGACCGCTGGGCTGCAATATAGGAAAGCGCTACCACGGAACCGCCTTCTGCGATGGCGTCTTTTTTCTGAGCGACTTGCATCATTTTATGGAAGGACAACGCAGAAACATCGATGGATTTTAAGAACCATTCGTAGTTCAAATCGCTGTATTCGCGTCCTTTCCGAATATTTGTACTCATTCCGATGGAGTGCAGGACGAAATCAACTGGTCCTCCTAAGAATTCCATGGACTCGTCGTATAATTTTTCTAGGTCTTCGATGGAGGTAGCATCTGCGCCGATGATTTTGGCGCCGCATTCTTCCGCAAGTTTATTGATTTCCCCCATTCTCATGGCGAGGGGAGCGTTCGTTAGTGTAAAAGTGGCTCCTTCTTCGTGAGCACGTTGGGCGATTTTCCAAGCGATTGAATCCTCGTTTAATGCGCCTGAAATGATTCCTCTTTTTCCTTTAAGTAAGCCGTAAGCCATATGGTTTGTTTGATTTTTGGTGCAATTAACGAATTTTTTCTCACAATAGAATGGAAGGGGGCCTTGTAGTTCTGAATTTTTTGCGTAGCTTTGTGATGGAAATTTTAGAAAAGAAGAGGGGTTTTAATCCCTCTTTTTGTTTTCATAGCTTTTAAGGAGATGAGTGATTTAGTTAGCAAGGTTCGGGGATGGGTTGAGGAATATGTGGGAGATGGACCGCTGTTTTTGGTGGATTTACAGATTACCAAAGGGCTGAAGCGATCGCAAATTTCGATTTTAGTGGATACAGAAGAGGGGGTGACGATTGAGGCCTGCGCGTTGTTGAGTCGAAAATTAGGCAACTTCATCGAGGAGCAAGAATGGATCGAGGAAGCTTATAATTTAGAGGTTTCGTCGCCGGGTTTGGATTTTCCGTTGACACATGGCTGGCAGTTCAAAAAGAACATTGGTCGGAAAGTGAAGGTGTGGATGAAGGAAGGTGAAAATGTGGAGGGGGAATTGTTGGGTTATTCGGATGTGGCGGTGGAGATTTTGACAGA
>CANHCG010000321.1 GCA_947459055.1 Cytophagaceae bacterium
AATGACACCTTTAATTGCTTCATATTCGAATCCCATTTTACGGCTTCGAAGGATTTAAATGCGATCGTGGTGGCGTTTGAGGCGATTCCAGAGGTATTCACCAATCCGGCCCCAATGGTCAGATTAATCAAACCAAATTCATCGGTCATCGTTTCATGTAATTCTTCATAATCAACCCCAGCTTTTGAGATTATGGCAAAACGCACACTGACCTTCCCATTTTTGAAGGGCTGGCCGGTAATGTTTGTTCCTGGAATTTCAATGGGTTTGGGGTCCATAATCACTGCTTGATAATTCAGTGACTTTTGAGCAAATGCCGTAACTGAGGCAAAAACAAGGGATAGAAGGAGTAAAACTTTTTTCATGGTACGCTAATTGGATAATTTAGAACACAAACTATTTTAAAATTTTGATGCCGAACGAAATGGTTGTTGGGACTAAGTTGAGCGTCGCTACACCTGCCTGTTGGCCATGCTGCGTCGTTAAATATTGATAGGAGAGGAAAGCATCCAACTTATCACCTAAGCGTTTTTGGATCTCACCTGAATAGCCATACATGAATTGAATGGGTTTGAATTGCTCATCGAGGGTGAGGTCATAAAACTTCTGACCGATTTGTTGATTCCCCTGTATGATTTTTTGACCAGCCAATCGACCTTGCAATGAAATAGCAATGCCATAGCGAATCGGAATATGAACACCAAAACCCGCGGAAGCTCCTAGGTAAGAAGTCTGATAGGAAAAAGCAATGTTCTGGACATCACCCACCGCATTGTATTGATTGGATTCTAGACTCACGTCGTACTTCAACAAGGAGAGTAATTTTGCCAGTCGCGGACGACTCGAAAAGTAAATCGCACGCTCACTAGTAGAAGAGACTAACTTGGTTGTGTCCAATAAACGAAACTCTGAACCTATACTGAATCTATTCCCAGAACCAGGTTTCATAAAATCAAGGGCCTTACCCTCAGAATTGATGTAATTGAACTCAGTGATGTTCGAACCGACACTCAATTTGTATTGTTGGCCATGCGACTGGCCAACAATACCGATCATGCACACGATTGTTAAATAGCTAACAATCAATAACTTGAACTTTCTTTTTAGAACTTTCATTGTCTTAAAGTTTTAGAACACGGAACACCTTCCGCTTGGTTAAGCCCTTCAAAGGACGTACACGAAAAAACTAATTCGTTTACGGATTTCTCCTCTGACTTGCGATTACAAACCTACCCTGAACAGGAGCCGAACACCGAAAAACACTAAAAGACTTTTGGACTAAAATCAAAGTTTAGTACAAGAACTATAGAAAAATCATGAAAAAAGTACCGCTTGTATTTTTAAAATTTTGATACAAGTACATCGATTTTTAGGAAAAATTTGAAACCAAAATTTAAGTTCATGATTCAAGTACGACTTTAGGGCACTTAAAGTTGAACTTTAAGTGCTATTTTAAAGATTAAATGTAATTTTTTTAATAAATTTTACCTTGGTTTAAAATAATAGTGACTTATATCACGATTTTAGGTCAATTGACATCAAAAAAAATCAGGTTTTTAAAGCTGATCTGCCTTAAAAACCTGAAGATTTAAATACGAAATCTATAAAATTGGATGGTTAAGCCCGGTGAGAACCTGGTTTTTTCATTAAATCATGTAATTCCGACAAGTGATTTGCGTAGATTCCACGGGGTTTTGCATTCTTTTTGATGCAAATGGAGGCGGCTTTCCCAACAATTTCCCCCATCATCCCACAGGTTTTCATCACTCGGACAGGGCCTAGACCTGTTTTGGATACGCTAATGCAACGACCAGCCATGAATAAATTCGTGATATTCCGACTATACAATGTTCGATAAGGAGCCCAATATTCCCCACCATATTGATATTCCGCCCCTCGTGTATAGTCTGCCACAAAGGCATTATCCTCAAAACCATCCTTAAATTCCTTCTTCGGCGAGTGTAAATCGACATGCCAAGAGCATGGAAATGCCGCATCTTCAAAGGCTTTTTGTGATTTAAAGTCCTCCGCATCGAGAATAACATCGCCCATTAGTCGGCGTGATTCTCGCTTTCCAGCGATAAATGCCGCCCATCCCAAACGGTGTTTGGGGTATAATTTATCCACATTTTTGATCACATCCCAGGCTCCATACATGGCCCGAAAGTTATGATCCCGAATTAATTCAATCTGATTTACCTGGTCTTTGGAGAATCCACTTTCCCAATACCACATGTTTGCAAAGGATTCTAAGCCTTCTTTCCCAAATGTCTTCACACCTTTACGGCCCGGAAAGGGTTTATCTGTTAAATCAAGCGCCCATGGACAGCGAGGAAAGGGTTGATTATAATCCCCAATATCACATTTCATCGCCAAGGCACTCTTATCTTTACACTCACAAGCAAGCACATCCGCCTTATTCGTGGCATCCAATACATTAAATAGGTTCGTACTTCCCATCAGGTTTTCCACCTTATATTCATAGTCAGCACCAGCCTTAAAACCGATATTCGCATCCCCGGTACAGTCGGCAAATAAACGCCCATGAACCCGCTTTTGACGAGAGCTTAACGTACTTTGAATCACCAAAGACCTAATTTCCTGCCCCTCCGTTTCCACCCGCATGACCCGATGGTTCAACAACAAAGTAATTCCCTTCTCCGCCCGAACTATTCCTAATTTCTTCGCATCATCAAAATATGACGCAGCCACCCCATTTAATACCTGATTCGCCCCCTTCGTAATCGGCGGCAATATCTCATTCACGATATCACCTATATGTGGAAAACGTGCCTTATTAGTATGCCCCTCAGGCCATACCCGCACCTCCGAACTTCCATTTCCTCCTAAAACAGGACGATCTTGGATAAGGGCTACTTTGATGCCTTGTCGGGCCGCCGCTATCGCCGCACATGTTCCCGCCAATCCGCCACCAGCTACAATCAACTCAAAATGCCCGATATCCTCAGGTTCCACCGAAAGGCCCTGGACATCCCGACGAAATTTCGTCAAGGCATCCACCTCATTCACCGGCTTAAAATTCGCATCCTTACAAAACAAAATTGCCTCACAGCGGCCTTCAAATCCGGTCAAATCATGCAAGGCAATCTTCGCTTTTTTACCTACTTTAACCATCCCTCCATCATGCCAATGCCAAGTGGCACTCTTCGTCCCAAAGGTCTCTCGTACCGGCTTTCCATCAATCCAAACTTGGAACTTACC
>CANHCG010000322.1 GCA_947459055.1 Cytophagaceae bacterium
AATGTTCTTTTCTTGGCCATCGATGACCTTAAACCCATGCTTGCCTGCTATGGTGAAAAGCAAGTACATTCTCCAAATATTGATCGCTTGGCCCGTATGGGAACCCTTTTTATGGCAAATTATTGCCAACAAGCCGTTTGCGCCCCCACCCGAGCCAGCTTATTAACCGGCCAAAGACCCGATTATACCCAAGTTTGGGACTTAAAAACACTTATTCGAGACAAGGTCCCTAACATCCTGACCATCCCCCAATTTTTTAAGCAACAAGGCTATGTGACTGCTGGTATTGGCAAAGTTTTTGACCCACGATCTGTGGACAAAGGTGCCGACGAGATTTCGTGGTCCATTCCTTATTTAAAAGTAGAAAAAGATGATTTTGCCAAAGGCTTTGATAAACCCTTTCAGAATTATTACCAATCCAAGCCACTCATTGAGCTCATCAATAAAATCCGGGAAGAAGGAATTAAAAATGGTCTCAAAGGAAAAGAATTAGAAGATTTTGTAGCCAATGGACATCGCCCCTTGTATGAGGCCATCGATGTCCCTGATGATGCGTATATTGATGGAGCTAATACCCAGAAGGCGATTCGCCAACTAAATCAATTAGCCTCGGAAGAAAAACCTTTTTTCATGGCAGTTGGCCTAACAAAACCCCACCTCCCCTTCGTTGCACCTAAAAAATATTGGGATCTCTACCAGCGAGACCACATTAAGATTGCTGAATATCAAGAACTGGCCAAAGGAAGCCCTGAATTTGCCTTTCAGCCATCCAATGAACTTGTCAATCAGTATATTTTACCTTCCGGTGAGCGGATGTCCACGGGGTATACACCTAAATCCACAGACCTGCAAAAATTACTTATCCACGGATATTATGCGAGTGTGAGTTATACCGATGCACAGGTGGGCAAGCTTTTGGATGCGTTAAAAGACTTAAAAATTGATAAAAATACGATTATTGTTCTTTGGGGAGATCATGGCTGGCACTTAGGTGACCACACGATGTGGGCTAAACACAGTAATTTCGAACAGGCTACACGTGCACCCTTATTGATTTCCGCGCCTGGTTTTCCAGGAAAGCAAGTAGCGAAGGGCCTTAGCGAGTTCGTCGATGTTTTTCCTACCCTTAGTGAATTAGCTCATTTACCCATTCCTTCCGGATTAGCCGGAAAAAGTTTAGTACCCATGATGAAAAACCCATCCGTCAAACTTAAGGAATTCGCGCAAAGCCAATATCCACGCTTAAACGATAAAGCCATGGGCTATGCAATTCGCACGGAACAATACCGCTTGGTTATGTGGTTTAAGGGTGAATTTCATAAACAGAAAATTGAGGCCAATAGCCCGGTTTTGGGAATTGAACTCTACGATTACAAAAAAGACCCTTTAGAAAAAGAAAATTTGGCCGAAAAACCCGCTTATCAACAAATCTTAAACCAACATAAACATTTAGTAACAACCTTATTACAAACTCAAAATCAATCTAGATAATATGTACAAGTATATCCTTTTACTGACAGCTATCTCCTTTTTTGGCTTTGCCCAAAATCCTTTGTATTCCAAATTAGAGTCCCAAATGGACTACGCGCTCCGAGAAGCGTCCATTTATGCAATCCCCAAAGGCGAGAAAATTTATCCGCGCACCGTGCGCAACGATTCCTTGATACTAGTCGGCTCCAAAGACTGGTGCTCTGGGTTTTTTGGCGGGGAACTTTGGTACCTCTATGAATTAACAGGCAATAAAAAATGGGCCGCCCAAGCCGAAAATTTCACCCTTCCCCTCGAAAAGGAAAAGATGAACGCTGGCACCCACGACATGGGATTTAAATTGTTTACCGGATTTGGTAATGGCCTACGAATCACCCAAAATCCCGCCTATCGGGATATATTAATCCAAGCCGCTCGAACCAATATCAAGCGTTTTAATCCGAATACGGGAGTGATCCGCTCCTGGGATCACAGTCGGGATAAGTGGGTAAACCCCACCATCATCGATAACATGATGAACCTCGAACTACTCTTCTGGGCCTTTAAAGAAACCAAAGATTCTGCCTTTTACAAAGTAGCTGTTTCCCACGCAAATACGACCATGAAAAATCATTTTCGGCCCGATTTCAGCTCTTACCATGTCATCGATTATGACCCGAATACCGGCAAAGTCCTGAAAAAAAATACCCACCAGGGCGCCGCTCATGAATCTTCTTGGGCCCGTGGACAAGCTTGGGCGCTCTATGGCTATACCATGTGTTACAGGGAAACGGGTAAAAAAGAGTATTTGCATTTGGCCGAAAACATTGCGCAATATTTGTTAAAGCATCCTCGCATGCCGCAGGATTTAGTTCCATTCTGGGATTATGACGATCCTAAAATTCCCCACGCGCCGCGTGATGCCTCAGCCGCAGCATTGATGGCTTCGGCATTTTATGACTTGGCCACATTGCAACCTTATAAAAAGGTCTATTACCAAAATTATGCGGATCAAATCCTCCGCAGTTTGAGTTCACCCGCTTATTTGGCACCTGTCGCATCCGCCCATGGGATGTTGCTTTTCCATAGCACAGGCGGTTTACCCAATGGTTTTGAAATCGACGCCCCGATCGTCTATGCGGATTACTATTTCTTAGAAGCACTCGTTCGTCAAAAAAATAAAAAATGAGGTACCTGATCATTTTCACCTGTTGGCTCTTAGCCAGTCCATTATTTGCACAAAAAAAACCGAATATCATTGTCGTGCTGGCCGATGACATGGGCTACAGCGACATCGGGATTTTTGGTTCTGAAATTAAAACGCCGAACCTCGATGCCCTGGGTAAAAAAGGCGTCGCCTTTACCCAATTTTACAATGCGGGCCGCTGTTGCCCCAGCCGTGCTTCCCTCCTCACCGGCATGTACCCGCATCAAGCGGGCATGGGCCTCATGGTTAATACTGGAAAATATGATCACTCCAAAGCCTACCAACCCTACCAAGGTTTCCTTAGTTTAGAAACGCCCACCATCGCGGAAGAATTACGGAAAAATGGGTACCAGACCTATATGTCGGGCAAATGGCACGTAGGTGAGCAAAAAGAAGATTGGCCAAACCAACGCGGTTTTGATCATTATTTTGGCCTCATTTCAGGTGCGAATAGTTATTATGAGCTCCTTTCGAGACGCCAACTCGTCGAGGATAACCAAAAATTCAACCCCGATCCGAATTTCTACATGAC
>CANHCG010000323.1 GCA_947459055.1 Cytophagaceae bacterium
CCAATGACCTGTAAAGTTTTGCGATCAACTTCCTGGCCATACATGGGATAAAAATTGCTTGAACCATGATATAAATAGATTCGTTGATCATCATCTACAAAAAAAGACGGATCCCAAGCTCCCGCTGTAAATGCATGTACTGCCTCTTTCCAGCTATCCTTTTCGGGATGCTGGCTGTACCAAAGCGTAAAATCTTTCGCGTAGGTTGACCCGATGACCAATAAACTATCGCCCAGAACAAGGGTAGCCGGAGCACATAATTCATCATAGACCTTATGGTAAGGTTGTAAAAATCGGCGTGAAACAAAATTCCATTTCAACATATCCGCGCTCCACCAATAACCCCACTGATTAGTTGAAAATAAATAATATCGATCCTTAAAAAAGCTAATTACAGGATCCGCGGTAGCTCGATGCCTACCCTGTTCAGAAAAATTGGGAATCGGTGTAAATCCATAATCCAGATTCATGGGATTGCAATAGGTTGACTGCGCCCATAGATTTCCAGAGAAACAAATGAAAAATAAGAAAATGGATGAAACAATTTTCATAGTTTTGGGGTATGGTATAGGAATTCAAATTTGACACGATTCCATGGAGAAATCAAATAAAGAATGGGGAATTTTTTGGGCATTAGCGATTTTAATGGCTTGGTGTGTCAACCTCTCTTTCGGCCTCCGCATAGAAATAGACCCCACAAATCCATGGCTCTACATCGTCATACTCGTGCAAACCCATTTATATACGGGACTTTTCATTTCTTCCCATGATTCGATCCATGGGGTATTGAGTGTAAAATATCCGAAAATCAACCGAATCTTAGGCCAATTGTGCACGCTCCTTTTTGCCTTTAACAATTACGCAAAACTGGAAAAAAAACACCACGAACATCACGCTTTTGTGAACACCGAAAAGGACCCGGACGTACATCAAGGAAATTTTTTCCTTTGGTGGTTCCGATTTATGTGGCAATATGTGACGTGGCAACAAGTCCTCGCGATGGCCATCACCTACAACATCCTTAAATTATGGATTCCTATGTGGAATTTGATTTTAATTTGGGAATTACCTGCCATATTAAGTACCCTACAATTGTTTATTTTTGGCACCTATTTACCCCATCGGGGTGAGCATGGCAAGGATAACAAACAGCAATCGCGAAGTCAGGCCAAAAACCATGTATGGGCGTTTATTTCTTGCTACTTTTTTGGCTACCATTTTGAACATCACGCACATCCCTATTTACCTTGGTGGAAATTGCCTCAAGCCAAAGAGAAAAGCTTGATCTCGGACAACAATTAGCAGAATATTTTTTCTAAATTTGCAGCGCACAAAATCGACAAAATCCTCTGATACATGAAAGACCCAAAATACAAACGCATCTTATTAAAACTTTCAGGCGAATCGCTTTCTACGGACAGCGAGGTGATTGATCCCAACATTTTGGGTCAATATGCTGCTGAAATTAAAAAAGTGCATGATTTGGGAGTCGAAGTAGCGATTGTGATTGGGGGTGGAAATATTTTTCGAGGGGCGAGCGCTGCGAAGGCTGGAATCGACCGTGTTCAAGGCGATTACATGGGCATGTTAGCCACTGTCATCAATGGTATGGCGGTACAAGCTTCTCTAGAAAAACAAGGTTTGTACACACGCATGATGACAGCTATCAAGGTAGAGGCGGTATGTGAACCCTTTATTCGTCGTCGAGCGATGCGCCATTTAGAAAAAGGTCGGATTGTTATTTTCGGAGCCGGCACAGGAAATCCTTATTTCACGACAGATTCTACTGCTTCTTTGCGGGCGATTGAAATCGAAGCGGATGTGGTCTTAAAAGGAACCCGCGTAGATGGCGTGTATACGGCAGATCCGGAAAAAGATCCGGAGGCAACACGTTATACGCAATTGAGTTTTGAAGAAGCCATTAGTAAAGGCCTTAAAATTATGGATACAACGGCATTTACCTTATGCCAAGAAAATAAAGTTCCCATCATTGTTTTTGATATGAACAAAGAAGGTAATCTAGCTGCCTTAGTTGCTGGAGAGGATGTGGGAACCCTGATAAGTTAATTTGACCATGGAAGAAATAGAATTTTACATCGATGCGTCCCAAGAAACGATGGAAGGCGCCATTAAACATTTAAATATCGAATTGTCCAAAATCCGGGCAGGCAAAGCGAGCACCTCCATGCTAGATGGCTTGATGATCGACTATTATGGTATGGCCACGCCTATCACCGGGGCAGCTTCCATTACGACTCCTGATGCACGGACGATTGCGATTAAGCCCTTTGAAAAAGGTATTTTTGGCGAAATCGAGAAAGCGATTCGCAATTCGAATTTAGGTCTGAATCCAATGAACGATGGGGAATTAATTCGCTTATCCATCCCACCATTGACCGAGGAACGCAGAAGAGATTTAGTGAAGCGCGCCAAACAAGAAATTGAAGTCGCGAAAATCAACATCCGAAATGCCCGCCAAGATGGAAATAATAGCATCAAAAAATTAAAAGGAGAAGGCGTTTCTGAAGATGATATCAAATCCGGCGAAGAAAAAATTCAAAAAATGACGGATGGTTTTATCGCGAAAATAGATCAGATTTTCACCGACAAAGAAAAGGATATCATGTCCGTATAAATGCAAAAGCCTGGAGATTCCAGGCTTTTTTTTGCCTTTTTTTTAAAATTCAATTTCTTGGCCCACGGAATAGCCTAGTTCCAATAAGCGCCTAATATCCATTTTGGTGAAGTTCTGAATGTCAATGGTCAATGGCTGAGGAGGCCGTATCGCCCGAATCGACAAATGCTGATTCACCGCCATCACTTCACGTATATCTGCATTCAAAATTTCATTAACCGCAATATCCATGACACGATCGACTAAGGCCAATAAATCCCCAGAATCAAACGTCCCACCCTCAATTGATTCCATGTGACAAGCGATACAAACAATGTTTTTACCACCATCTTCCACAGCTTTCATTAAAGGTGCCACATCCCGAAGTCCGCCGTCTAAATAGCTTTTCCGATCCTCCCCCTTAATTTTAACGACAGGCATCAAAATAGGCACCGCCGAAGATGCCATTAAGTACGATATAAATTCATCATGCGAAGGATCTAAGTAATGAATATGCCCTTGGATAATATTCACCGCACCGACTTTCAAACCTACCGGACTCGCATTTAAATTTCGAAGGGAGATGACATC
>CANHCG010000324.1 GCA_947459055.1 Cytophagaceae bacterium
AATTTATAACCCGTAAACAATAAAATACTCGCCAAACTAGCTAAGGGAATTTTATTCAAATAGGTTGAAATGAATAAAATAGAAACTAACAGCAAAATCCCATGTAATAAGCTTGACACGCGCGTCTTTCCACCGGCATATACGTTGGTAGAGGATCGAACAATCACCGATGTTAGTGGAAGCCCCCCAATTAATCCGCTCGTCACATTTCCTATTCCTTGTGCCACCAACTCGCGATCTGCCGACGAAATTCGCTTCAAAGGATCTAGGCTATCAGTTGCCTCCAACGAAAGCAAAGATTCTAAACTAGCCACTATCGCCAAGGTCCCAGCTACCATATAAATTTGGGGATTTGCCAAATATGACCAATCTGGAAATGAAACTACCGAAGCAAAGGCGCTCAAGCCCTCAAAAATAGGCAAGTTTACCATGTGTGCAACCGAATTACCTAAATACCAGCCCGGCTCATAAACCCTCAAGCATTCATTAATTCCGATTCCCGTAAGAACCACTACCAACGAAGCAGGTAAAGCAGACAAAAAGGATATTTTTTGAACCAAAAACGGCCAGGCCACCAGAATGATTAATCCCGAAACGGAAATAAGTAAAGCCCCAACCTCTAACGTGGATAGAGCCGATATAATCTCACTGAATGAATTTCGACCATCTGAAGTTTGGAAAAACTCAAACTCCCCAATAAAATCTAAATCATCCCCAATCGCATGTGGAATCTGCTTTAGAATAATTACAATTCCAATCGCAACAAGCATACCCCGAATTACCGATGAAGGAAAAAAACTTCCAATTTTCCCTAATTTCAATAAACCTAATCCGGTTTGAATGACTCCCGCCAGTACGACAGCAACTAAAAATCCTTGAAAGGACCCTATCGAATGAATGGCATTTGCCACAATAATTGTCAAGCCCGCAGCTGGTCCCGAAACCGATAATTCAGAACCCGAAAGCAAGGAAACTACGATTCCCCCCACAATTCCGGCAAGAACCCCCGCCATCAAAGGCGCGCCAGAGGCCAGGGCAATGCCTAAACACAATGGCAAGGCTACTAAAAATACAGCTATACCTGATTTCCAATCACCCGAAACCAGGGATTGGTAATACGTTTTTAATGTCATGTTGAAAAATATTTAGATGAAAAAAATTATACTAATTTTTCAACAGACATCGGGAGGATTAAAGGGCGAACTTAGGTGTGCATCTGGTACTCGGACAAAATGCGAAATCGATTTCCTGAATTCGAATCTATAGAATTTAAATTCATATTCATGTGAAGGCTCAGGAACGGACCAGCGATCATCTTCGTCATCTTCTCCATCCTCCTCATTCCCATCTTCCTCTCCAAAAAAATTCGACGAAAGGTTCTGGGCTGCCTTTTCACCCGTTAGCATCGATGAAGCATCTGCTTGATGCCAAGTAAAGGTCGAAACCTCACCTAGCCCCTTGTTTATACCCGACTGAATCTTCTGGTCAAGAATCCCCAAACCCCAAATAATAGCCAATAAAAAAAGTAAAAACCTCATCATTAATCAAATTTTTGGCTTTGTTGAAAAAGTATCTTCCCCTGATTATCTCGCTCAAGCATTAATATAGGTTCAGCTTCATCAAATTTATCCTTTCTGTTTTTCCACTCCTTTTTTAAACGCCCTCCCGTTCCAAATTCATGGAATTCACGCCATCGACCCACCCGCACCGAATCATCCAACTTCCCCTCTTCTTTCAAATTGCCACCCGGATAAAACGCTAAATATTGCCCTCTTACCTTCCCATAAAGCCGAGGAACCACTTCCTTAATCTTCTTTTTCTCCACATCATAATATGAAATGTCAGAGCCTGCCGTAAATCCCCGCACAAAATAGGTCTTATTTTCTAATTCTCCCTCTGGGCCAAAATTTTCCCAACGTCCATCTTTCGCCCCCATATAAAAATAGCCCTGCTCCACCACTACTTGATTTACCATTTTCCGATAGGGCCCATGGCAAATTTGTGCCGTTTTATTCTCTTTAATCGATGAATTAACCACCCGCGATTGGTTCGGATCAAACCACCATACCTCCTGCTGATACCCACTTAGCGCCTCATCCTCCACATATTTTACCACCTGAAATTCTTCCACCGTACTCCGGGTCCCACTCCCATATGCACCCATCCTCCGTTCTGTTTTAACCCCCTCATATTCATCCTTATATCCCTCCTTCTTTTTTACCTTACGCAATGCCATCGAAGATTTGATTCCAATATTTTTCACCCCCATCTCATCCATGAACGCCTTACTTTCCTTTTTCCATTTCGCACTTTCTTCTTGTATGCTCTCCAAACCCGTGCCTAAACGCCCCCCAAGCAAGCCCTTCGCCCGCGTCGTCGTATCGATCAAGGGTTTATTTTGACCCCATACAACTGAGCAAAATCCAGAAAACACAAAAACGAATAGGATTCGGATGATCATGAAAGAAGGAACGCCTTAGATGTAAAAATATTTCTCAAAAATAGAAAATTAAATGATTAGATGCGCTAGTTTATGTATTTTTGCCGGAATATCATTTGGATCATTGCGTTGGAAAAATCATCAAAAATTTATGTAGCCGGACACCGAGGCATGGTGGGCTCAGCCATCATTCGCCAATTAAAAGCCGCCGGCTATCAAAACCTGGTAACAAAAACTTCGGCCGAATTAGACTTGCGTAATCAAGCTGCCGTTAGTCAGTTTTTTGCTGAATCTAAACCCGATTACGTCTTCTTAGCAGCGGCCAAAGTGGGTGGTATTGTTGCCAATAACACCTACCGCGCTGATTTTCTTTATGAAAATCTCGCCATTCAAAACAACGTTATTCATTCGGCATACGAAAATAAGGTTACAAAATTAATGTTCTTAGGATCCTCCTGCATTTATCCTAAATTAGCACCCCAGCCACTGAAAGAGTCGTATTTGTTGAGCGGTTATCTTGAACCGACCAACGAGCCCTATGCCATCGCTAAAATCGCAGGTATTAAACTATGTGAGGCGTACCGAGCCCAATATGGTTGCAATTTCATCTCCGTTATGCCCACTAATTTGTATGGCCCGAACGATAATTACGACCTCGAAAATTCTCATGTACTACCGGCCATGATTCGTAAATTCCACGAGGCTAAATTGCGCGGGGACGCTTCCATGACCCTTTGGGGGACGGGTTCACCCATGC
>CANHCG010000325.1 GCA_947459055.1 Cytophagaceae bacterium
GCGAGTTTTGAAGAACATGATTTTCCATTGGATTTCATCGGCGTGGAACCTGGATGGCATAGTATGTCTTATCCCTGTACCTTTGAATGGGATCCGACTCGGTTTCCGAATCCGAAATTATTTTTGGAGCAGTTGGCCACGAAGGGTGTTTCGGCCAATTTATGGTTGAATCCCTATGTTTCTCCGAAGTCCTCTTTGTACCCTTTGGTCAAAAACCTGACCGGTTCTCATACGGTTTGGAATGGATTGGTGCCTGATTTAACGTTGGCGAAAACGCGTCAGTTGTATAAGGATCATTTTAAGAAAAACCATTTGGACATCGGGGTGGGTGGTTATAAAATCGATGAGGTGGATGGCTATGACAATTGGGTTTGGCCAGATGTGGCGACCTTTCCGTCGGGCACGAGTGCGGAACAGATGCGGCAAATGTATGGTTCGATGGTTCAAAAAATGACCGGGGATTGGTATAAAGAAATCAATAAACGTACGTATGGATTAGTGCGGGCCTCGAATGCGGGGGGTGCTCATTTGCCCTATGTGATTTACAATGACTATTACAACCACAAGGATTTTATTACGGCCTTAGTGAATAGCAGTTTTATAGGGGTTCTTTGGACGCCGGAGGTGCGTGCCTCAAAAACGGCAGAGGAGTGGATTCGCCGGATGCAATCAGCCTGTTTTTCTCCGATGGCGATGATTAATGCATGGGCGGATGGGACGAAGCCATGGACATTTCCGGAGGTGGCAGATGCAGTGAAGGAGGTGGCGAATTTGCGGATGCGTTTGTTGCCTTATTTGTATACAACCTTTGCGGCGTATAGGCAAGAAGGCAAACCGCCGTTTCGGGCGATGCAATTAGTGGATGGCTTTGTGGATCAGTCGACGATGGAGCGTGGGCAATTTGATGCAACAAATAATCCATATCAAATGGCGATACGAAAAGACATCAAAGATCAATATATGATGGGCGATGATATTTTAGTCGCGCCGATGTTTGCCGGTGAGAAAACGAGGCAGGTCATTTTACCTAAGGGTAAGTGGTATGATTTTTATACGGGGGCCTTTGTGGGGGAAAATCAATTGATCCAAATCGAACCTGCATTGGAGAAAATCCCCTTATTTGTCCGAGATGGCGGGATTATACCGATGGTTCCCGTGCACCGACAAGCGCCCAAAAAAGGCGAAAAATGGCCGCTTGAATTACGGCATTATGGTCACACCCCTGGTGCATTTACGCTTTATGATGATGATGGCAAAAGTTTTGATTTTGAGAAGGGAGCCTTTTCATTAACTCGTTTTTCGGTACAAACAGATGCGCAGGGAAAATTAGTGGGAAATCAACCTGATCAAGCGCCGATGGGCTATCTAAAAGAAGTGAAATGGGTGTTTATGACGCCTTAATTGATCGGATTAAATCATATAATTTTTAAAGCTTTTCTCTACGATTATCATCTTATGAAACCAATGATAAAATCAAAAAACTCTCGCCTGAACAGATTTTCAATGTTCCTGTTTTTATTTTTAATTATTTGTCGCTTGGCTCCAGCGCAAAACAGGGATGATATCAATAATCGGGATATCCTCTACCTTACCTCGGGCGGTAAATTACAAGCTCTTCAGGCCAATATGGACATTCGGCATTATACGATTAATCTAGATGTGGATGTTGCGAAAAAATCGATTGCGGGTTCGACTGAAATTAAGCTAAACTTAGTGAATTCGACCGACTCGCTTCTGCTTGACTTGATTCATTTGTATCAAGTCACTAAAATACTTGTGAATAATAAACCTGTATTATTTCAACATCGTGATGATAAACTATTCATAAGTTCCATAGCAGGTTTTAAGGCAGGCAATCAAATTGTGTATATCGAATATCATGGTATTCCACCGGTAGCCATCAAGCCCCCTTGGGATGGTGGTTTCACCTGGGAAAAGGATAAAAGTGGGAATGACTGGGTTTCGATTAACATTCAAGCAGAGGGTGGAAAAATGTATTTTCCTTGCAAGGATCATCCGAGTGATGAGCCCAACGAAGGTGTTGATTTAAAAATAAGTGTTCCTGCCCCATTGGTTGTTGCAGGTCCAGGGTTATTAGTGAATGTGAGTACGAAAAAAAACAAGTCGACCTATCACTGGAAAACCAATTATACAATTAGTAATTATTGCATTTTGTTTAATATAGGTAAATATAAAGTTGTCAAAGATGAGCTGGTGACAATCCTTGGCAATAAAGTTCCTATTGAATATTATGTATTAGAAGAGGATATTCAACATGCCCAAAAAGTCATCGAAACTAAAAAAAGAGATAATCGGATTTTAGAGAAGTATTTTGGTGAATATCCATGGGCGAAGGAAAAAATAGGAATTGCGGAGGTCCCGAATTCAGGGATGGAGCATCAAACCATGATTACTTTTGATAATAAATTTATTTATAAAAATATCGGCGGGCAGGACTATTCAGCGAATTTATTTCATGAGTATGCGCATGAATGGTGGGCAAATAAAGTCACGAATAAGGACTGGGGGCACATGTGGATTCAGGAGGGAATCGCGACTTATGCGGAGGCATTGGCTATGTTTGAATTGGGCGGGGAAGCTGCATATAATGAGATAATTGCTGGCCATCGAAAAAATGTTCGGAATAAGAAAGCGATTGTGCCGGGCGAAGAAGTTACGGAAGAAGAAGTCTACTCAGGGGGTGATATTTATGGAAAGGGGTCTTTTTTTATGCATAGCTTACGATATTTGATTGGGGATGAGGTGTTTTTCCCTACGCTTAAGAAACTAGCTACGGATCCTGCGTATACCTATGATCAATTTGTGACAACTAGCGATGTTGAAAAATTATTTAGCTCGCAATCGGGAAAAGATTTAAAACCATTTTTTGAATTTTTTCTTCGTACGACAAAAGTATTAGAGGTTGGAATCAAGGAAGTTGGATTTCAGAAATATCAAATTAAGGTTGAGAATTCATTTATGCCTTTGCCATTTGATATAACAAGTAATGGAAAAACGAGTCGAATGGTGATAGAAAAGGAGGGAATCATCGTCAATTGCGCATTACCTCCGCAAGTGGATGCTAAAGGATTTTATTTGAAAAAAGTAACCCTTCAATAATGAAAAATCCCATAAATTTTATTTTAGGTATTTTACTTTTTGTTTGCCATTTTTCTTTGCAAGCGGATGATTACC
>CANHCG010000326.1 GCA_947459055.1 Cytophagaceae bacterium
CGAGCACGATATGCCAAAAGATGCATTCGAGAGTTTAGGGATTGCTAAAAAGAACCTCGATGTGATTCTATAAGATTATTTTGATGAAGTAAATTGGTGATTATAAAAAAATCCTCGCCGTCTGGCAAGGATTTTTTTTTAGCTCAATATAAAAAATTCATAAGGCTTACATCTCAAGTGTTCCTCATCAGATCCCACGGTAAATTTTTGGCCAGACCATAAATCCGTTAGTTTCTTAGGTTTTTTGCCATTTCGTTCAAAAGCATACCAAGTCAAATCCTGTTCTTGTCCACTAAAATTAAAGATAAAATATACGCGCTTTTCGCCGATATAGCGTTCATATCCCACCACGGAACGATTATGACAAGCCATCCAATCGATATTTTTTAAGTCCGCGACGACATCTAATGATTTGCGAAGACTAATTAATCGTTGGGTCGCTGAAAAAACCTGATTCTCCACCGTTCCCTCTTTGGCCGCTTTTTTGTTCTTATTCCAATCGATGACGGGTCGGTGCATCCAGCGATTATCATAAGCCTTCCCCGGATCCTTTAAATAGCTATAATCATTTGTGTAGCCCATTTCATCTCCATAAAATAAAACGGGAATACCTCCCAAAAACATACAATGCGCCTGCATTAAAATGATTTTTTGAATGGCAGTTTCAATGGCTGATTTCTTTTTGGACGCCAATGCCTTCTCTAAACCGCATAAAGAGGCCAAAGAACCCGATATTCGCGCATCTTGAGTCTTCGGATTGACTGCGAAAAGAGCCCCTGTCGCTGGAGAATCTTCCTGCACGCCCCCGTAATGGTTTTTCATGTACATTCGATGCAAATAAGGGGTGTAGCCCGATTGCTCAATCATTTGGTCATCATATCCGAGGCCGATGTCGTCGTGGCAACGCGTATACGTTATCCAACTAGCACCCAAAGGTTTTTTTGCTAATTCCGACTGAGCCGCTAGCATCACCCGTGTATCTGCCGTCGCCAATGCATCCCATTGCACCGCCATATGCGTCGCATTGTATGCAAAATCACATTCATGCGTGGCAAAACGTCCCGTTCCAAAATATTCCATGATTTGCGCCGGAGCCACAATGGCCTCACCTAAAAGTGCCATTCCCGGAGTTGCCACTTCCACACACAGTTTAATCAATTGCAATAATTTATGAGCCTCAGGGAGATTTTGGCAAGTAGTTCCCATTTGTTTCCAAATGAAGGCCGGGGCATCGATTCGTAAGACATCCACACCTAGGTTGGCGTAATAGAATATATTGGCCAACATCTCCACCAATACCTTCGGATTCCTATAATTTAAATCCCATTGATAATGATGGAAAACGGTCATCACCCATTTGTCGATCCGCTCATCGTAAATAAAACTTCCCGGCGAACTCTCTGGAAAAATCTCCGGCATGTGTTTTTCCATTTCGTCTGGAATCCGACGGTCCTCATACATGTAGAAATAGTCCTGAAATTCCTTATCGCCTGCTTGTGCTTTTTTGGCCCATGCATGGTGATGTGAGGTATGATTTAGAACAATGTCAATCATCAAATACATGCCTTTTTCCTGCATGCTAGCCTGCAATTCACTTAAGTCCTGAATATTTCCTAATTTCTCCTCGATGGCCCGAAAATCCTCCACCGCATATCCACCATCGGATTCGCCTTCCGGACTTTTAAAAATGGGCATCAAGTGTAAATAATTGACCCCTAAATTTTCGAAATAGTCTAGTTTCTGACGAAGGCCGGATAGGTTCCCCGCAAAACGGTCCACATAAAGGCTCATGCCGGCCAACTGGTTACTTAAAAACCACGTTCCCTCCCTTTCTTTTTCTTGATCTCTCTTTTTTAGGTCCGCTTTTCGTTCCTGATGCGCTAGACAGATTTCATCCAAAAGTGCATCGAATAAGCCATTTGCTAGCGGATGTGTACCGTAGATTTGTTGAAAGATATCAGCGATGTCACTGATATTCGCCCCAAAACGTTGGGCAAAACCCTCATCTTTAATTTTAAAGGAGCCTAGGCGGTTGTTTATTTTTTGTTGGTAAGTAGAATTATACACGTCGACTAGCTAAAAATACGATTCGTTAAATGTTTAAATGCTTCCATGGCACCCAGGTATTCACAGGTTCTGGCCCCGGCTTTATTCGCATTTTGAATAATTTTTTCCCAGGCTGGAAAACCTAAATGAGCAATAGGGGTATTTTGTTGGTCTAATTGATACAGTACCGCTCCTACAAAGGCATCACCAGCGCCGGTGGTATCCACGGGTTGAATCGGTATGCTTGGAATCACATAGGTTTTTCCTTGAAGCCCTAATAAGGTGCCTTCTTTGCCTAGGGTGATGGTGAATACGCCTTGGCAAGTGTCAAGGAGTTTTTGGGCGGCGGCGTCTAAATCGGCCTCGCCGGTAATTAAGATCGCTTCCTCATCACTTAATTTGATGAAATCCGCTTCATTCAAGAAAATCCAGGATTGGCGGATGAAGCTTTCTTGGAGATTTCCAAACAATAAATGCCGGTAATTAGGGTCAAAACTGATGATTTTTCCTTGGGCTTTCGCTTTGTCTTTTAGGTGATAATAGGCCTCGTTGAGCGGCCCATCCAAAAAAGCTGTCGCTGAACCGAAATGTAGGATTGATAAGTCGTCTACGTTTATTTGTTCGATTTCCGCTTTAGTTAATTGAGCATCTGCGCCTCGATTAAAGACAAAATCTCTTTCACCATCCAGCATGAGCGAGACAAAAGCGAAGGTGGTAAAATAGGTAGGATCCAGGTGAAGATGTGTGGTGTTCACGTGAAAATCTTCCATGACTTGTTTGAGTTGACGTCCAAAGGGATCGTCGCCTACTTTGGCAGATAGACAAATATTTCCACCGAGGGCTCCAATGGCCGCGGCGACATTCGTGGGTGCTCCACCCGGTTTTTTAAGGAAATGTTGGCCCTCACTAAGACTTTGACCTTTGTCGGTACAAATCATATCAATCAGGGCTTCTCCGATGCACAATACACTCATTAGGCAAATTTATCTGGGGATGATTTAATCAAGGAGGTGGCCAGCGCAGCAATGGCGAGCAAACCTCCCGCAAAGGTAATGGCATTTCTCGGATCTGAACCCAATAGATGTTCAAAAATATAGCCAAAACTCAAGGTTTGAATAATCATGGGAATCACAATCATCATA
>CANHCG010000327.1 GCA_947459055.1 Cytophagaceae bacterium
CTCTTTTTTTATATGTTACCTAATTTCTGACTACCAATAGATTGGGCCTTTACCTAAATATTTCTCGGCAATCGGCATATAATAATGCTTCAATTCCTCATAATTAGGAACCACAGGCGATTTGGTATATAAATCATATTGATTGAAATCCTTGATCCAATCCATGTATTGCTCATCTTTAGCGGTCATAAACTGGCGATAACTTCCGCCTGTATGCCATGGGTAAAAGGAATGAAAGCGAACCATCACCATTCCGGCTTCAGGGATGGTATTGGTTGGGTGATTTTTCAATACATGATACAAATACTCATCATGCCCCCAAGCTAAATGTAAATTATCTAGGCCACAACCCTCCGAATACACCCCTAAATCGGTGTTATAACGCGGATCAGCCATGTCAGGATTCAAAGCATTAAATTCTGGATAGACACAGGTATTAGGCAATTTGGCACCGACAACAAACACATCGCCCACTAATCCCCATTGCTCTGCTTGACTCGTCCCGTCCTCATCTGAGCCAAATAAATACATCGCCTTGCCTAAATCATGAATCAACCCGACCAATTGCATCCAATCAGGACGTCCCGCCGCCCGAAGACCTTCGGCCGATTGCAATAAATGGATAATATTGGGCAAATTTAAATCTGGATCTGAGACATCCACTAAAGCATTTAAGCGCTCCATCATATCCCACAAATCCATCGGGCGCTCAAAAGTCAAATACTTTTTTTTCATCCGCAATACGTAGTCATAAGTCTGACGGGAACGCATTTTGCGATAATGTTCTTTAACCGCTGCCGTAATTTCGCCTTGTTCGTAATTCCGAAACTCGGTCTTTTCTTTCACTAAGGTATCCATAGAGTTGAAATTGAAAACTGAAATTACACAAATGATTGAGAAAATAAAAAATCAATGCGAAAGCAATGATAAAATGATGGCGCTCAGCAACATCAAAAATCCAAGCACAAAAAATACCGTTGGATTTAAAACAGGCACATTTTTATCACTTAAGGATGCCTCATATGGATTTTCAGACAAATAGCGAACCGGAATCTCTTGACCTATCTCACAATTTTTGACTAAACCCGTTTCTGCTTCTCGACGAAATTCCAAACCATTCACCTGATACGCCACAATCGGAAAATATATTGGGAACCTACCAGAATGATCATCCCGTGCATAGCGCTTCGAAATTTCAACGATGTGACCATATGTCGTTATTGATTTTTGAATCCAAATCGCACGCTTCTTGTACAACACAATTCCACACACAATTAAACCCACCGAAATCAAAAAGAAAATAGACAAAAAGAGCGTCATGGACCCCTGGAAACCTCCGGTGGGCCTTGCTGAAATCAATAAAATACCTAGCAAATTCATGTGCACCTTTTCAATAGAAAGCCAAATCAACATCAAATATTATTGAAAATCAAATACTTACACTTTTTCAAAAAAGGCTCACGAAGTTGCATTTTTGACCCCAAAATCCACTTTTTTGTAAGATTTCAAAAAATAGGATTTGATTTTGGCATTTTTTTATAAAAAATTGAACAATTAGAGTAAAATTGGTTTTAAAAATCAACTCGATTCCCAAAAAAATATTTTTTTAGAAAATTTGTATTTTCTTTCAAATTCGTACTTTTGAGAGTTCACAAACCGAAAAACATGAAAAATTCGATTAAAATCCAACTCATCGCCATGATGTTCCTGATGTTCTTTTCTTGGGGCGCCTGGTACGGACAAATGAGTAAATATCTATTAACAACCTTAGGCGCGACCGGAGACCAAGTGGGAAATGCCTACACAACCTTTTCCATCGCTTCCATTCTCGCCCCCTTCTTTGTGGGCTTAATCGCCGATCGTTTTTTTTCCGCCCAAAAAGTGATGGGTATTTTGAATATACTCGGTGGCGTCATCCTGTATTTTTTAAGCCAAACCAAAGACCCTGAAATTTTCTTTTGGTATATTTTAGCCTATACGATGTGTTTTGCCCCTAACCTCGCCTTATCGAATTCCATCGCGATGAACCAAATGCAAAACCCCGAAAAAGAATTCCCCGCCATTCGTGTTACAGGTACCATCGCCTGGATCGTGGTAACGAATATCATTGGATTTTTAGCACTTGGGGATAATGTGGCCATTTTCCAAATCGCCATGTTCAGTTCATTTGCCCTAGGAATTTATGCCTTTTTTCTACCAGATACCCCACCGAAAGCGGATAAAAATGCAAGTGTCAGCCAAATCATCGGTCTCGATGCCCTTCAATTATTCAAGGACCGCTCTTTTTTAATTTTCTTCATCTCCTCGATTTTAATTTGTATCCCACTTTCCTTCTATTATGCCATGGCCAATCCGTCCCTGACCGATTCGCATATGACAAATGTCGAAAACAAAATGTCGCTTGGACAAGCATCTGAGGTGATTTTTATGCTCTTAATCCCTTTCGCATTCACCCGTTTGGGCGTTAAAAAAATGCTCGTGGTGGGACTTGTGGCCTGGATTATTCGGTTTATCTGTTTCGGATACGGCGACGGTATTTCGAGTGAATGGATTTTATTCATTGGTATCTTATTACACGGTGTTTGTTTTGATTTCTTCTTTGTAACGGGTCAAATCTACACAGACCAAAAAGCCGGCGAAAAAATCAAAAATTCTGCCCAAGGTCTCATTACCTTAGCCACCTATGGGGTGGGCATGGGGATCGGTTCAAAACTTTCAGGAATCGTGTTGGACAAATACACCGTGAATGGCATCCACGATTGGCAATCCGTCTGGTTAGTACCAGCGGCGATTGCAGCCTTAGTGCTTTTGCTATTTATCGTGTTCTTTAAGGAACGAAAAGCAGCAGCCTAAGTATTTTTGATTTTCCGAATCATGTAAAACAACAGGCTGGGGAAGAAGCGTTTCACATAAAGGCCAAATGCCTCCAAGGCACCGCCAACAAAAAACTCGTTTTTCCCGGCTTGGATGGCGCCGACAATCGCCTGCGCCGTTTTATTCACATCCATGCCTTTGGCCTGATTCGGATCCATTTTCCCATATTTTTCTCCATGCTCATTCATGGCATGGATGGAAATATTCGTTTTAATATAACCCGGCAAAATGGTCGTCACCCGAATTCCTTGTGCATGCACCTCGGCTCGCAAGGAATCAAAAAAGCCAATTAATGCGTGTTTTGAGGC
>CANHCG010000328.1 GCA_947459055.1 Cytophagaceae bacterium
ACAGGGTTTGAAGAACCCGCTTTCTTAATGTTTTGAATGATTTTACCCGGCATCGCCCCAATGTAGGTTTTCCGATGTCCCCGAATCTCCGACTCATCATGCAAACCTCCCAAAGCCATCCGCACATATTTCCGACCCAAGGCCTTCGCAATCGAACGGCCTAAAGACGTCTTTCCAACCCCCGGAGGCCCATATAAACACAAAATAGGCGCCTTCATATCCCCCTTCATTTTCAACACCGCCAAATATTCAATAATCCGCTCCTTCACCTTTTCCAAACCAAAATGATCAGCATCCAAGACTTTTTTAGCCTTAATCAAATCAAAATTGTCCTTCGTGTATTCGGCCCATGGTAAGTCGGTGAGTAACTCCACAAAGTTCATCAACATCGGATATTCTGGCGACATCGAATTGGTACGTTGCAACTTCGATAATTCCTTTTGGAAAAAATCATTCACCTCTTTTGACCACTTTTTCTTGGCACCCTTTGCCCGCAAACCGTCTAATTCCTGTTCAGGACTTTCGACACCGAGTTCTTCTTGAAGAACCTTGATTTGCTGGCGTATGTAATAATCCCTTTGCTGCTGATCAATATCACTCGAAGCCTTACTTTGAATTTCTCGCTTTAACTCTAAATGTTGGATGTCTTTCAACATGTATTCCAACAAATGAGTAGCCTGCTCTATCCCATCCAAGGTCTCCAATAACTCCTGCTTATCCTTTAAATCCGCATTGATATTTGACGATAAAAAGTGAATCAAAAAAGCGGACGATTCAATATTATCCAACGCAATCTGTGCCTCCCGAGGTATCTCCGGATTCAGATTTAATATTTTCATGGCCGATTCCTTCAATGTCGAAATCAGCGCCTTGTTCTCTTTATTTAATTTTTTAGGAAACGTATCCTCGATGTATTGCACTTTGGCAATCAAATTCGGCTCCTTTTTCACATATTCCTTCACCTCAAACCGTTTCCGACCTTGGACAATTATCGTGGTATTTCCACCCGGTAATACGAACATTTTCACAATATGCCCGACCGTCCCTATTTTATATAAATCTTCCTCCGTAGGCTCCTCTTTCGAATGATTCGCCTGCACCAAAACACCTAAAGTCCGATCACCTTTGTAGGCTTTTTTAACCAAACGAACCGATTTTTGGCGACTTACCGTAATCGGAATCACCATCCCGGGAAACAATACAATATTCCGAATAGGTAAAATAGGCAGTTCATCTGACAAAACGCTCATTTTGTCATCTTGACCCATGCCTTCTGACCCGATGGGAATTAATTCAATGTTCTCAAAATCCGAGATATCCGACAGATTCAAATGCTTAAAAAGATCATTTGGGTTATTCATACACTAATATTTAAAAATATACCTCCTCGTTTTCAAAGAGATCGACGCTATTCTGCAATTTTTATGCCACATGACCTTTTGGCAGAGTTTTAATTTAATTGATGCACTTCCTTCCCCTTTTGAAACAGATAGGACTTTTTATCCCCTTTTCGTGCTACATGAACTAAATTCGTTTGATCAGGAAAGCTTTCGATCAATAAACTGTTCTTCAAAAACACACCGCTCAACGACTGTTGCGTTGGAATTTCTAGATACACCCAAATCACATCTTGTTGAGGTTCCCAACCTACATAGCGGTAGGGGGTTTGCCATTGCTGATTGACCAAAAAACCAAATTGCGTTTTCAAAAAAGCTTGCAGAACTTCATCGACTCCTTGGGCTTGTTGGAATTGAAAACGCTTGCCCTTAAACTGACTAATACCAAGTTCTAAATCATCCTGAAATAAACGAATACTTACCTCCCAAATACCTTCTTTTTCATTAAACACCAATTCCGTCACGCTGGTATGAAACGGGTGGATTTCCTTCGAAAAACTCGAATGAAAAAACCCTAGAAAAACCAGTAAAAGTAGACTTTTCAAGGTTAGAAAAAGGCTTTAAAAATATCATTACCGAAGGTATAGGCCATCAGGGCAAGAAGGATGAGCATACCCACTTGTTGGGCCCGCTCCAATACCTTAATCGACGCCGGTTTCCCCGTGATCATTTCATAAATTAAGAACACCGCATGTCCACCGTCCAAAGCAGGAATCGGTAAAATATTCATAAATGCTAAGGCCATCGATAACAAACCGGTCAACATCCAAAAACGCGTCCAATCCCACACACCTCCAAACATCTGAGCAATACCGATTGGACCGCTTAGCGCTTTAGACGCCGAAACATCCCCCGTGGCAATTTTCTTAAATCCGCGAATATTATCCGTAATCACGGAAAATGCCCGAGAAGTTCCTATGCCCATCGATTCCCCTAGCGTATACTCTTGATGCGAAACCTTAATTAATAATTCAGGGAAAAAACCAATTTGGCCCGATTTGGAAACGACCATATCTAAGGTATCCGGTTGATTCCCTCGTAAAATCGCCACACGAATCGGTCGGCCCGCTTCTTTTTGAACGATATCTTTCATTTCATGATAAAAATGAATAGGAATCTCGTTAACCGCGGTAATTTGATCCCCTACCTTTAAGCCTGCGGCAAAGGCAGGCAGCATTTCTTCTGATTTTTTACCAAATAACTTGTCAAGGGAACTTGGTGGATTCGGCGTGGCCACTTCAGCTACTTTAAAGGCTGCAATAGGCTCAATAAAACCTGCTTTTTTATCGCTTAATTTTTCAATGAAATTAGACGGGATTTTAATTTCGATTTGCTGGCTCCCGCGTAACACCGTGTAAGATGAATTTTCGCCCAAAAGCACGTCCGATGAGCGCAAATCCGATAAGGAATGATAATCTGCACCATTGACTTTGATGATTCGATCACCGGTTTTTAGACCGATTTGTTTCGCCAAATCCAAGGCAACGATTCCGTTTTTGTTCAACTCCTCTTTGGAAATAAAATTATTCCCATTTGAATACGTTAAACAAACAAAGATGACAACGCCTGTGATTACGTTCACAATGACACCGCCCAACATCACAATCAAACGCTGATAAGCCGGCTTTGCTCGAAATTCCCAGGGTTCTGGATCCTTAGCTAAGGTCTCCGCATCTTGCGTTTCGTCAATCATGCCTGCAATGGACACATATCCACCTAAGGGAAACCAACCTAAGCCATATTCAGTATCACCAACCTTCTTTTTAAACAAAGCAAAATTTA
>CANHCG010000329.1 GCA_947459055.1 Cytophagaceae bacterium
TCCCACAGGCCTCCGGGCGCGACGGTCGAGCCGGCGGATTCGGAAAGGAAAATAATTCGATGATGTATTGGCCGTTCAGCGCTAGGTCCAATTTATAGGAATCCCTCTCTTCTCGATACACTTCTTGGATAATGGCTAAACCAAGCACCTCGGTGTAAAAGGCTGTGGAACGGGCAGAGTCCGAACAAATAACCGCGATGTGATGAACCTGTGTGATCCCGAGCTTTCCCATGAGCATTGTTTGTTGCAAAATTAGCCAAAATATGCCTTTTCTAGCTACCGTTTACTCAGAAGGGATAAAGTATTTCCTGATTCGTTTGTCGGTCGATGAGCATGTGCGATTTCGTCTCGCGTAATTTCTGCCCAAGCACCTTCGCTAAAAATTCTGCCTTCGCTGATTCTTTTACATACAAATTCGTCTGTTCGGATAAGTCGGTCTTTGTATTGTATAGTTCAAAATGCTGGTCTTGGTGGAAGAAAATCAATTTCCAGTCGCCTTGTCGGACCGCGCTAAAGGGCTGGATATCCCTTGAGCCATTGGTTCGCATGTGTGGATGATGCCAAAAAAGCATTCGGCTAGCATCTGATTTTTTGGCATCTAAAAAGGGGATGATGGATTTTCCGTCCACCGACTGCACGAGCTTGGGTTTCGTGGTTTTAGTCCAAGCGAGTATGCTTGGAAATAGGTCTTCGACGAGAATGGGTTGTTGGCTCCGGCTGTCTCTTTGTGACAGTCCTGAGACAATCAGCGGTATACGTAATCCGCCTTCATAGCCGGAGGTTTTACCGCTGCGAAGGGGTGTATTGTAGGTGTTACGGCCGGGAACACCACGACCTACATCGGTCAGGCCCCCATTGTCGGATAGAAATACGATGACTGTATTTTTGGTGAGGTCTTTTTTGTCCAAATACTGCATCCAATCGCCAAGGGCCTTGTCCATGCCTTCGACCAAGGAAGCATATTTCGCCTCCGTGCTGTCCATGCCTTGTTTGTAATAGGCATCGACGAATCGAGGATCTCCTTGAATCGGCGTGTGCACGGCATAATTGGAGAATAATAAGAAAAAGGGTTTAGGTTTCGTGAGGACCGAATCCATGACGCGCATGGTTTCTTGGGTAATTGCCTCGGTTAGAAAAATATCTTTTCCATGAAAGCGTTGGAGGTGCGGCACGGCGCGGATGTTGGGTTTTTGTGGGTCGTTGCCGAATGCCTGTTTTCCGTAATAGCTGGCAGGTTGGCCCGCTGCTGTCCCCCCAATATTCACCTGAAAACCCAAATTTTTCGGATCCGCGGCAGGCGTATTATAGGCACCAAAATGCGCCTTTCCCGCTTGTATCGTCGCATAGCCCTGCGCGGATAATACCTGTGCAATGGTAGTCGCATGAATGGAATGTGCCACCCCAGCGCTTGGACTGATGCCGTTCATGTTCCATTCAGGCACGGCGAAGCGGGGATTTCCGCCTTCGTTGGGATTCTCGTCTTTCTGAAAGGTCCAAGAAGTTACTTTATGATTCAGCGCATTCATGCCCGTGAGGAGCGAAACGCGGGTGGGGGTACAATTTTGATTGGCATAGGCCTGGGTAAATTCGACACCTTTGCGGGCTAATTTTTCCATATTGGGCGTGCGGAAAATAGCTGGTTTTCGGAGGGAATTGTCGGTCCAGCCTAGATCATCTACCAAAAAGATTAAGATGTTTTTTTGGCCTGCACCCAAAAAACTAATCAAAAATAGCCCCAAAAATAAAAATAGTCGTTTCATTATTTCTTCGGTGTCGAATGCATCAAAATTATTTTCCAAATCCCCTTTCGGCGCACTAGGATGGCACTTTCGAGCCATTGCACTGTTCGAGTCTGGCCTTTGCTTTGAATCGTCGCGCGGTTCCAATAATAAGTCCAAGCCATGTTTTTTCGTATCGTTGTTTGTCGAAAATCAAAGGCATTGGTTCGTAAATAACCCTCCGGTTTGGGTTTGGAAATTCGGGCTTCCAGCGTGTCCATCGTCCAGAATTCCCCGTTTTCGAGCAACATAAAATCCTTTGTCACCTCCGCCCGCATGCCTCTTGAATCCGCGACACTTAATGCGTCAAAAAATCGAACCACCACCTGTTCCACCGCTTGATTTTGCCCAAAGGTCGTATGGCATATCAGCCATATCATCCCTGTAAAAAGAAGATTTTTCATGTCACGAATGTAAGAATTTTCTTATCTTTAAACATCACCTCTAAATTGAAAATCATGCAACGACGCGACTTTATCCAATCTTCCCTGTTGGCCACCGGCCTTGGTACCATGTCCACACAGCCTGCACCGTCCGTGGCGCCCAACATAAAATTAGCACCGAAAATCAAATTATCCGTTTCCAGCTATTCCTATTGGCATTTTAAAGGCGATCGTTTCCCGATCGAAAAAGTCATCGACGATGCGGCGGCTTTGGGACTAGATGGGATTGATATTTTGCACCGACAAATGGAAAGTGAGGATAACGCCTATCTCCAAAAGATCAAAAAACATGCCTTTGTCAACGGCATCGCCTTAACCTGCTTATCCATTCACCAAGGCTTTGTGACACCAGATCCCGTGGAATTAAAGAAGCATGTCGACCATACGATTCATTGCATCGAACTGGCTTACAAAATGGGCATTCCGTGCTTGCGTTTGAACACAGGGCGTTGGAACACGATCAAATCTTTTGACGACCTGATGAAAAACAGAGGCATCGAGCCGGTATTACCGGGTTATACCGAGGAGGATGGCTACAAATGGTGTGTGGATGGGATTCAACGCTGCTTATCGAAGGCCGAGGAATGCGGGGTTCTGTTAGCCTTGGAAAATCACTGGGGCTTGGGTTCGACGCCGGAGGGGATGTTGCGCTTGCATGATACGGTGAATTCACCCTGGTTGGGCCTCCTGATGGATACGGGGAATTTCTTGGAGGAGCCATATGAAAAATTAGAAAAGATTGCTGCTAAAACCAGTTTTGTTCAGGCCAAAACCTATTTTGGCGGAGGCGAATGGTATTCCTTGGAACTCGATTATCCTCGTATTATTCAGATTCTGAAAAAGGTAAATTACCAAGGATATATTTCGATTGAATTTGAGGGCAAAGAAGCGGCAAGCACGGGGGTGAAGAAGAGTGTGGAGTTGCTAAGGAAGGCGCTGGGA
>CANHCG010000330.1 GCA_947459055.1 Cytophagaceae bacterium
AAACCCATAAAATCTTGGATTTCCCATCAGGACTTAGTTAAAGGCGGAAAAATCAATTATACCTTGGGTGCGGAACCTAATAAAAAATGGGGAAATTAAGATGAGAACGATTGGCTTTTTATTGATTTTCATGTTATTGGCTGGGTCCTTGCGGGCACAGACAAAGCAAAAATATGTTATCAAATCACCCCAATTCGGCTGTACTTTCGAGGATGGGTTTTTTGAGGCGAAAATTATTGCGAAGCAAGCGGATAAGGTCCAACAATTTCAAACACCGGTCTATATAGAAGGTTGCCAAGTCTTATCTATCCCCAGCGAAAAAGTCCCAAAAGAATGGAGGGCCTTATTTCCCCCCACGGACATCGATGACGCTGGAAATACGCTGATTAAGGCCGATAGGGGTATTGAGTATGAGGTGCATTTGATTTTGCCCTAGTTTTAGGGACTAATTTCTTTCCGTAGAACCACAGAAATAGGTTTAATGGATGCATTTCATATGTCTGATGGCCAAACGAAACTAATGGTCGAAGACTAATGAGATAAACGGAAAAAGGAAACCCCATGGAAAGGGATTTTGGTTTTTATACTTTTGTTTAGCCCTTGGTCTTTTTGCCGCCATACATCCCTAATTTTCCAACTGCCCTTAAGTCCCAAATCAGCTAATTCAATTTTCATTTCACGCGCGCTTTCATGTCCCCAGCGGAAATAGGAGGCGGGTGTTCGCCCATAAAAATCATGATTAAAAATCCCTATGGCAAAGTCACCATTGCTTAATTCGCGAAGCCAAATTTGAAATCCGTCCTTTTCTTGAACTAATCGGCCGGCTTTTCCCAAGGGGTCTTGGTGAATTGCAATCACCTCGTCATTTGATAATAAGCCCAAGGTAAATTCGTCTAGTCGTTCGATGGGGCAACCGATCAACATCGGCGCGGCAATCAAACTAAAAATACTCACATGGCTATATTGTTCATCTGGGGTAAGGCGCGTCGGGTGCATCACTGGCCCAATGGACACATCGCCCAAAATCATCATATCGGGATCCGCCCAATGACCCGGTCCTGAATAAGGGGACCATTTGTCGAGTGTAAAAGAAGTATGATAAAGGCTGGTCCAAGAATCCTTGATATCCGGGCCTGTCCGGTACATATTTGTCCATTTGACCCAGTCGTTTACTTGTTCAAAAGGGGCATTATTCGAAATACTAAAAACAATATCTCGCCCGGAATTTCGGAGGGCTTCGGACATGCGTTGGGTCGAATTCACATCAATCCGCCAATCGTATTTCAAGTAATCCACTCCCCAATCCGCCATTTGATTTGCATCTTGGATTTCGAATCGATATTTGGCAATCCGACTAAATGGTTGACGGTTTACCTTGATCATGTCATGTGTTTCACCCCCTTGTGGAAAATCTGACGAGGCGCCTACATAACCTCCGTAACTCGCGATGTAGGGTGTGGAATATACCCCGCTCTTTAGCCCCATGGCATGAATTTTGGCGATCATGCCTCGGATGTCAGGAAATTTTTCATTCGGCTGCAGCGCCAAGGTTTTCGGGTCGCGTATGCCTTGCCAGGCATCGTCGATGTTAATGTAGGACCAACCATGCTGGTTCAATTTTTTCGTCATCATCGCTTCTGCGGAGGCCAATACTTTTTCTTGATCGATATGCGCCTCCCAAGAATTCCAACCATTCCAGCCCAATGGGGGCGTCAAGGCGATCACCTCCCCAATCCGAATTTCTAAGGGAATACTTGATTTTCCAAGCTTATTTTCTGCTTGTACGCGTGCTTGGAAAATGCCAGCTTGATTTATTTTACCAGTGATGATTCCTGTACTTGGATCTAGAAGGAGACCTGGAGGAAGTCCCTGAGCGGTATATCGCATGGGTCGATCACCCGTCGCGGCGATGCTGTATAAAAAAGGATGGTTGGGTCGCGCACCCACCAGTTGCGGGGAATTAATCCGAGGAGTTTTTAGTGATTCAGGGGTCAGGATATATTTTTCTCCGGTATTTTGGATATGGCCAGGTGTAAAATTTTCTAGTAATAGGAGGCGGGCATTGGCCCAGTTGGCATAAGTCTTTTTATTCCCGACGCCTCCCACTGGATCGGTGGTAAGCAAACCGAGTTGTTGGATCCCCCGCACATCGACATCCACTTCCACCGGCGCATCGCCTACTTTCATGTCCTTCTTTTCAAACAGCACTTTTCCATCCCCCAAAACATAAAAGGACAAAGGGATATCCTTATTTCCTTTATCTTCTACGCCCACGATGGCCTGAAAACGTATAGCCTTTTTCTCTAAAACAAAAGCCAAGACCACGGGTGAAATGGCGCCTAGGCCACGGCTAAATTTTTGGCCCTGTAGGCGAATGGTATCTTTGATGTAACTCTGTTTCGCGATGACGGGTCTAAGCCCTTCGGAATAGGTTTGAATGGGTAGGTCATCTAGCCAAAGTTCCTGCCCTTTTACGCAAAAATTGACACAAAAACTTAGGCAAATAAATAAAATCAGTTTCATGAATAACGCAGATGAGGTTAAGGAATAGGCGTTAAGGTTACCTTGAAATGTTCTTGGCTATTAGGCCTCATGGCAACTTTAAAACCCACGAATCGGGTGCCTGGATTTTTGGCATCATAGGTATGCGGGGGTTCTGTGGACCAGGTTTCCCAGGTCCCTTCGATGCCCTCCAAGGTCATTTTAACCTTTTTGCCTTTAATCTCTAGCGTGGCGGTGCCTTGGGGACCTGGGCTGAAATTTGCGGAGGTGAGCATGGTCCATTGAACCATGGTATATTGATCCCGACTTTTGATTAGGTCTTTGATTTCGAGTTTTTGTTGGTTTACTAAGGCAATATTTCGTTGGGTGCTCGCCACCTGGTCCACATATAGTGAACTTAAGTCCATGGCTACTTCCATCCGGGCGGGGTCTCGACTGAGTACTTGGATTTCGGCTTTGCCATTGACTTGTTGGTACGCCTGATTCATCGTTAGCGTATTATGCGCCAGGTTATTGTAGCGGAAGACATCCCAGCGTTCGGAGTTTTGTTGCATTCCCCATAATTTCACGCCCTTGGATTCTAGCGTTTCATATTCTTGCATGCCAAAATCCATGGCCCAGCGTTCGCCAAGCGCATCAAATACAAAACTTCCAAC
>CANHCG010000331.1 GCA_947459055.1 Cytophagaceae bacterium
AAATATCTTTAAAGAAGCGATTTTCGGGGTGATCCAATTGAAAATCAATAGTTTATTCAAACGCTATCAAAAGGCCTCATGAACTATGAACTTCTAAAATCCTTGCACATTATTTTTGTGGTGTCCTGGTTTGCAGGACTCTTTTATTTGCCACGCCTATTGGTTTACCACGCCGAGGCACAAGACAAAACATCCCAAGAAAAAGAAATCCTTTCCGCCCAATTCGAAAAAATGGAAAAGGTTTTATTTAATGCCATCATGATTCCGGCGATGTTTTTGACTTGGATAACGGGCCTTAGCCTGATTTATAGTGCTTGGTTAGATTCGTTCGGAAGTCAGCCCTGGTTGCACTTGAAATTAGCTTTTGTCGTTGGAATTACCATTTACCACTTCTATTGTCGGCAATTGATTCTAGCCTTTCGGGCAAAGCGATTTATACTTTCAGGAAATCAATTACGGCTATTCAACGAAATCGCCACCATCTTATTAGTCGCTGTCGTCTTTTTGGTCGTTGCGAAAAATACCTTGGATTGGGTGTATGGATTAATTGGATTTGTGGCCTTTGCCGTACTGATTATGTCAGCCGTGAAAATAGTCAAACGCCTTCGTAGCTAAAGGAGCGATTCATCATTTGAAGCAAAAGTTGTAGAAAGATCAAGCTATCCTTGCGGTTGAAGCATTAAGCCACATAGCGTTTCGTTTGTAGCAAAATCAATCAAGTAATTTTTGCGTTTGAAGCCTTAAGCCATGGAGCAATCTTTCGGTTGCAGTAAAATCTCATGAAGCAATCCATGCCTTTGCAGCATTATGCCATCGAGCGATCCATGTCACGCTTCACATCTTTTTCTTTGATATCGTCGCGTTTATCGAAGGTCTTTTTTCCTTTGGCCAGGGCGAAATTCAATTTAGCATAACCTTTGTCGGAAATAAATAAGCGCGTTGGGATAATGGTTAATCCTACGTTTTTTAATTCCTTTTGGAGTTTACCGAGCTCTCTTTTAGAAAGCAGTAATTTCCGGTCACGCAATGGATCATGATTAAAGTGGGTGCCCTCGTCGTATTTAGAAATGTGCATGTTGCGCACAAACAATTCCTCCTGTAAAAAAAGGCAATAGGAATCGGTCAAATTCGCCTTTCCTTGGCGAATGGATTTAATCTCCGTTCCAGTCAACACCAAACCCGCCGTGAAGGTATCTATGAAACTATATTCAAAGGAAGCCCGACGATTTTTAATCTCAACTGTTTTCTGGATTTTCTCCTTTGCCATCTTTATTCCATAAAAAAAGCCACACAGGTTTCCTGCGTGGCCTATTCTTACACTATTTGCTTATTTGTCGCCTTTCTTGGCAGCGTATTCTTTATTCAAACCCTCAACCATTTTTTGCGTCACATCGACCGATGCATCAGCAAATAAAATTCCTCCTCCGATTTTAGAATACCCTAATACAAATTCGTATTTGTTCTCTTTGTTAACTTTCAAGATATACTCCCGAATGTTGTTGTATAACTCTTCGTTTTTCTTAGCTTGCTCTTGACCTAATTCGGCTTGCTTTTGTTGGCTGTATTGCTGCAACTCCGCTCCTTTTTTCTTCAAGGTCATATCAGCCGCTTGTAATTCTGCTTGCGTCATGGCTGAAGCACGTTGTTGGATCGCCTGCAATTCAGCTTGCAAAGTGCGCTCTTTTTGACCTAAATCAACTTGCAAACGATATCCTTTATTTTCGAATTCTTTTTGAGCGTCTTTGTAAAATTGGTAATTAGCCAATAATGAATCTGAATTTACAAATACAATTCGTTTTCCATCTGCAGTGGATGCGCCTAATCCTGAGCCACCGTTTCCTGCTGGTTTAAAAAATAAAAATCCAATTGCGATGGTTAAAATGCCCAACCAAACATAAGGTAAATTTTTCACGTGTTTTTAATTTTTGTAAATAGATGAACGACAAATATACAAGGTCTAAATCGTTTGTCCTAAAATTTTATGATTTCTGTCTAATTCTTGCGCCTGCCCAAAGCCAAATCCCCCCATAAATCCCTCCAATTAAGCCAGTTACCGCATACAAAGCCATCACATTTCCGCCCAAAGGTAAAACTTTAGCCATTCGTTCAGGCAAAGAACTCGGATGCTGAACATTCACCAGCACCGCTGCCAAACTCCAAAGGAGAAATCCCGACACAAATCCTAAGCGAAAACCCGCTCCCGCAGGTAAGGCTAACACCGCCCCTAAGGCCGCAAAAACAAGTCCCATGACATACCAGGGCAAATACACATTCACGATGGCTCCCAATACGATGAGAATCACGACCACCGCGAATTGATAGGAAGCATTTAATTTCTTTTTCATCTAGTTTATTTTGAAGATAAAACGATTTTTTTACGTAATCGAGGGGATTTTTGATCTGGATTTTCCATGTACAAAAGCGTTTTCAAATCGCCTTTGGCCCATGTATCAATCAAATCATCATAATGCGCACTTCCCGGATTTCCCGATTGTCCCCCTGGATACACCCCATAAGCCTTCGGTTTTCCTTCTTTCGAAAGTTCCACCACCATTCGCCACGACGGACCAGTTTTGGTTGTCGCCGCATTGACGATACTTCCCCCACCCCCTATTGGGATATTTAAGCGACTTAAGGCATCCATGCCTGGAATTAAATGTCGAACGCCCGTTTGTTTGTGTTTGTACCAAGCCCAATCGGATCCCAAGGGGCCATGTTGCTTCGTCAACGAATCCACCGTCGCCCCAAATGATCCCGAAATAATATCCTGCATCGTTTCTTTTTTCGATGCCGTTTTCACATTATCCCACCAAATCGCCTGAGGTTCCGCTTCCATCATACGGATTAAGCGATCCACTGCCGGACGATTCATTGGCACTTTTTCATCAGCTGAAAACTCATCATCCCACACCGCATCTTGCAAGCTCAACACCCAAGTTTCAAAAATCGTTGCCCCAATCGACTCCGGTGCATTTTGTAAATTCCATGCCTTCAATTCAGCCAAAGCCTTAACCTGTGAAGCCGAACTCGTTTTCACATGAGCCATTAACAAAGGCAATACCTTGCGCGCACGAATATTAAAATTGTCATTTTGTAGGCCACGCAAGGAATCTATATTGATTTTACTCATGACCGTCAGGCGCTCATTAAT
>CANHCG010000332.1 GCA_947459055.1 Cytophagaceae bacterium
CCTTGAAGCGTTTCAAAGACGATGTGGCGGAGGTGAAGTTTGGTTATGAATGTGGTCATTCGGTTAAGAATTTCAATGACTTGGAGGTGGGTGACTTGCTCGAGTGTTACGAAATGAAGGAAGTGAAACGAACCTTGAAATAAAAAAAAGCCCAATCGAGAGATTGGGCTTTTTTTATGGGTTATTATTTTTGAATAGCTGATCGGATTTATTTTGAAAAATATCTTATGTTGGAAATTCGATAGGTGCTCTTTATTTCGAACGATGTTGAATTATCAGCCACTAATTTTTCTTGCCAATGGAGTTTATATCGGTCTATAGACCTTTGTCAATATTTAGCCCAGCAAGGATTTCAAATCCACTTCCTTAAAGAAGATATATCCGAGCGCAAGAAAGATTCCAACGAACATAAATCCGAGAGTGATGAGGCTGCGGCTTGGTCCAACTTTCGTTTTGGCTATTTCAGCAGGATCCAATACTTTGAAGATTGGCGTTTCACGTTGAACTTTGATTTGAGCATCGGTCATTTGCGTACTTAATGACGCATATAAGTTGTAAGCCATATCCACTTCGTATTGCAATTTTTTCTCTTGATCTTTCGCGACATTTAAGAACAAATTTCGGTTCTGATCACGGTAATTCGATAAGGTAAATAAGGCCTGATCGTATTTTTTTCGAGCTTCAGCTTGACGTGTTTGAAGGAATCCCAATTCTTTCCTCGCCTTTTCAGTGCGGTAATTTATCACGTATTTTGTCAATTGATTCTGCACCAAACTGCTGATAGTAGCCGCCGCAAAGGCATTTGTCATTTTTACGGTTAACGTGATAATGGCTGATTTTTTATCGATTTCAACGGTAATGGCTCCTTTCAAATTTTTAATTGCTTGGCTTTCATTTTTATTTAATTTCAAAACATCTGATGGGATGACGTTATTGGGTATAACTTCTCCAGGTTTTGGTTTTGATGCTTTTGTAGAATCCTCTTCAGAGAAAATGGATGGAATGGTAATTGGTGCGGCATCTTGTTTAGTTGTCAAGTATGTGACCAAACTTTGCCATTTTTTTAATTTTGGATTGTAAATGTTTGCTTTAATCACCTCCTGTAAAAAAGGTGCACTTTGAACAATATTGGGATAAAGATCCGGCCGGATAGCTTCAGAACTACTTCCCGCACCACCCAGATCAATCCCCGCTAATCCAGCCAACGATTTAAGTCCGCTCAATCCTCCTCCACTAGTTTTGGAATCTAACTCGGGTAATAACTTAACCGTTGAAACATATTGATTAGCCTTAGTCAATGAATAAACAGCCCCAACTCCTGCAAATACCAAAGCTAGTATCGCAATAAACAATTTATAGGCCTTTAAAACCCTGAAAATTTCACCAAAATTAATCGAAATCTCTCCGTTGTCTTGCGGATTATTCGGGATGTTCGTTTCCGTCGTCGACATGGATTATTTAGTTAAATTGTTGATTAATGTAATAAGCGTCAGCGATAAGGACGCCAAACTCGTCGTTAAGCCAATCGCCTCGCCGGTCGATAATCCCTTCTTCCGATCTTTTGGAAATTCAGGGACGACAATCTCCGAGCCTGGTTTGATCTTAGGATATTTCCTGAAAATCAAAAAATGTTTGATTTGTACCGAAACGCCGTTCGCATATTTTACATAGGCGCGACTCTTGTCCGCCTCGTTAATAAATCCTCCCGCGCTAGATACATAATCACGAAGTGTCTGGCCTGTTCTAAAGGAAATGGCTACAGGATTTTGAACGGCACCGGTTAATTTCACCGTTTGCAATTGGCGTGGAATTTCCAATCGATCACCCGCCACTAATAAGATATTTTCTTCCACATTTGGGTCATCCAAAATCAAATTCAAATCTACCCCCACCGTTGTCGAATCCCGGAATAATTTCGCGCCTTCCAAATAACTTTCTTCTTTCAATCCACCCGCCATCGAAATCAAATCTGAGATTTTTTGCTTTTGATCCTGAATGGCATAGGAACCTGGGTAATTCACTTGGCCGTTAATCGTTACACTTCGTTGTTCCTCGTAATTCGGGGCCCGACGAATCGACAAGATATCAAATGGCTGAAGGACCAATTGGCTTCCCTCATTCCCTAATTGCAAATTGCCGTCAATCTCAAAGGTCTTAATCAATACCTTCGCATCGCCTGGTTCTCCAGCCCCATGGGATATGATGCGGCGAGCTAATTCTAATTTTGCATAACTTGCCGAAACCTTCAAGCCTTTCGCCATCAAAATCAAATCCCCTACGCGCATCCCTTCGCGGAATTCAAATTCGCCCGGCTCATTTACCTCTCCCACAATATTGACCATGAATTTTTCCTTGATTTCATCCAAGCCATATACCTTTAAAACATCCTCGCGATGCAAAACCACGTCAGGCGATTCGCCACGTAAGATTTTTCCTAGATCTAGAGAGATCATTTCAGGATCGTAATTTTCTTTACGGCGAGTCAGTGTCGCCCGGTTCAAAAACGCATTTTCCTTCGTTCCTTCAGCCTTTTTGATTAATTCTTTGACGGTAGTCAATCCCGCCTCCATCGCATAAATACCTGGTCGGAAAACTGCGCCTTCAACTTCAACGCGGTTTTCATAGCGGTTAATAATCGTACCAATCGTATACAAATCCCCGTTCTGCGGTAAAAAGGTCGCTACCTCATCTTGGGTCACGTTGACTAATTTCAATTCACGCGAGGTGTTTCGACGTGCACTGAATGTATAGGTATAGGCTTTGTCGGTAAAGCCTCCCGCGTATCTCAATAAATCTTTAATCGTTTCCCCTTTAACCGCCTCAAAAACCATCGGACGTTTTACCTCCCCCACAAACTCCACGCGGGTTTCGTAATCCCCGATGCGAATCACATCTTGGTCTTGCAAATGAATATTGTCTTTTTGATCCGCACGCAATAAGAAATCATATAAATCTAGGGTGCGGATGAGTTTGTTGGCACGAATCACCCGGATATTTCGATAAGACCCATTTTCATTCGGTCCACCGGCCAAATAAAGTGCGTTAAAAACCGTGGCCAAAGACGAAACGGTATAGGTTCCTGGATTTTTCACCTCACCGGTTAGTGTAACTTTCATGCTTCGCACATTGCCCAGC
>CANHCG010000333.1 GCA_947459055.1 Cytophagaceae bacterium
CCCTTTATATGTGTTCATTTTTCTGATTACCCTACTGATTGGAATTGGGTTTCCTAATCCCTTTATTTTTCCCTTGGTCTTGCTACTCGGCGGGACAATTTCTTCCTTTAATTACAAAAAATTTCCTCGACAGAATAAGCACAAAATGATCATTCCTTGGGCAAATTTCCATTTATTCTGGGGATTTCTTTTGTTTTTGGCCCTATTGGGGCATTTTACCGATTATTTTCCCATTCGTATTTTTGAGAATTTTTATCGAAATGGGAGTCTTGTTTTTGGAGGGGGGCAGGTCTTAGCACCGGTTCTTTTTACTGAATTTGTCGAGTTTAAGAAATTAATTTCAGCCGATGATTTTTTAACCGGAATGGCATTATCACAATCCCTTCCGGGACCCGTTTTTGCGTTAACGTCGTATTTAGGCGTTTTATTGATGAAGGATTATGGAATTTGGGGCGAGTTGATGGGCAGCGCCATCGGGGCCTTGGGCGTATTTTTACCTGGTACGTTCATGATCTTTTTTGTGTATCGTATTTGGGGCCAATTGAAGCAATATCGCTTCATTCGGGCCTCTTTAGCCGGTATTCAAGCCACTTCAGTTGGGCTTACTATGGTAGCTGTTTACGCTTTTGTGAACCCAATGATCGTCAAGGGTGATTTTGTCGATGTAGGCGTACTGGGACTTACTTTTTTGTTAGCGCAATACACCAAAATCCCATCAATTATTTTATTTAGCTTAGCTTTATTGGCCGGTATTATTCTATTTTAGAATATTAAGCAAATATTCGCCGTATCCGCTTTTGACCAAGGGTTTCGCGATGGCTTCTAATTGCTTCGCATCAATAAAGCCCATTCGGTAGGCCACTTCTTCGATGCAACCGATTTTCATGCCTTGACGCTCTTCAATGACCTGTACAAATTGGCCTGCTTGCATTAATGAGGCAAAAGTTCCCGTATCTAACCATGCAGTTCCCCGATTTAAAATTCCCACCGATAACTTTCCTCGCTTCAAATATTCCTTATTCACGTCCGTGATTTCATATTCGCCACGTGGAGATGGAGCAATATTTTTCGCGATGTCGACCACGTCATTATCATAAAAATAGAGGCCAGGAACGGCATAATTGGATTTTGGTTGGACCGGTTTTTCTTCGATTGAAATCACTTTATTGCTTGAGTCAAACTCCACCACGCCATAGCGTTCCGGGTCATTAACCGAGTAGGCATAAACCACGCCACCTTCAGGATCATTATTGGCTTGTAATAATTTACTTAAACCTGAGCCATAAAAAATGTTATCACCTAAGACCAAGGCCACTTTTTCTTTGCCGATGAATTTTTCTCCGATGACAAAGGCCTGCGCGAGGCCATTCGGTTCATGCTGGACTGCGTATTCGAACCGGCAACCGATACTCGAACCATCACCTAGTAATTTTTCGAAATTCGGCAAATCATGCGGCGTAGAGATAATCAAAATCTCCCGAATGCCGGCTAGCATTAAGATAGACAAGGGATAATAAATCATCGGTTTGTCATACACAGGCATTAATTGCTTGCTTACGGCTAGGGTCAATGGGTGTAGACGCGTGCCAGATCCTCCAGCTAAAATAATTCCTTTCATAGGTTATCGTCCTTGGTACATGTTGGTATAATACTTTTGATAATCGCCCGATGTGACATCATTTAGCCATTTTTCATTGGCTAAATACCAGTCTACGGTCTTTTCAAGGCCTTCGGCAAATTGCAAACTCGGTTTCCAGCCCAATTCCTTCATAATTTTATTCGCATCGATTGCATAGCGTAAATCATGCCCCGCACGATCGGTCACATAATGAATTAACTCAGTCGAGCTACCCGCCGGGCGCCCTAATTTCTCATCCATAATTTGGCACAATAAATGAACCAAATCAATGTTTTTCCATTCATTAAATCCACCGATGTTATAGGTCTCGCCAATTTCCCCATCGTGAAATACCACGTCAATCGCCCGTGCATGGTCAATAACGTACAACCAATCCCGCACATTTTCGCCTTTTCCGTACACAGGAAGTGGTTTTTTGTGGATGATGTTATGAATCATCAATGGAATTAATTTTTCAGGAAAATGGTTCGGGCCATAATTATTGGAACAATTCGTAATGACCGTCGGCAAGCCATAGGTCTCATGAAATGCCCGTACAAAATGATCAGATGAAGCTTTGGACGCCGAATAGGGCGAGCGAGGATCATATGGCGTAGTTTCTAAGAAGAATTCTTCTGGATTGTGCAATTCCCCGTACACTTCGTCGGTGGAAATGTGGTAAAAGCGTTTACCTTCCATTTGCCCTTTCCAATATTTTTTTGCGGCTTGCAATAAATTAACCGTTCCGATGACATTCGTTTTCACGAAGGCCAAAGGATCCTCAATTGAGCGATCCACATGCGATTCCGCGGCTAAATGCAAAACACCGTCGAATTGATGTTCGGCAAAAAGAGCATCGATATGTGCTGCATCGGTAATATCAGCCTTGATAAAGGTATAATTGGGTGATTGCGCGATGTCCTCGTTATTGGCCAAATTACCTGCATAGGTTAAGGCGTCCAAGTTGAAAATCTGATAATTCGGATATTTCTGGACGAATAATCGAACGACATGTGAGCCTATAAACCCGGCGCCACCGGTGATGACAATTTTTTTCATATGTTGGTAAGGGCCTCTTGCCAAGCCCAAGCATCTTTTAAGGATTCTTCTAAATTTCGGGTGGTTTTCCAACCTAATATCTCCCAGGATTTGCCCGTCGCAGCATATACAGAGGTAATGTCACCGGCCCGACGAGGCTGTGTCACATAATCAACTTTTTTACCCGTAGCCTTTTCAAAAGCCTGAATGACTTGCAAAACGGAACTTCCTTCGCCAGTACCGATGTTGAAATAATCGTAATAGGATCCTGCTTTTTTAGCTAATAAATGGCTCAAGGCCTTCACATGAGCTTCGGCTAAATCACATACATGTATATAATCGCGAACGGCTGTTCCATCGGGTGTCGGATAATCAGTTCCATACACGTTCAAAGCTCCCCGCAAACCTGCCACGGACTGTGTAAGAAAAGGTATTAAATTAGCTGGTGTACC
>CANHCG010000334.1 GCA_947459055.1 Cytophagaceae bacterium
GAAGTGTTGGGTGAGTCGCATTACAATACAGCTCAAAGAGTAAAAGAAATCTTACAACGCTACAAAGAATTACAAGATATCATCGCGATCCTTGGATTGGATGAATTATCGGAAGAAGATAAGTTAGTTGTATCTCGCGCACGTCGTGTGCAACGGTTCTTATCTCAACCTTTCTTCGTAGCCGAACAATTTACGGGCTTAAAAGGCGTTCTAGTAGATATCAATGATACCATCAAAGGCTTTAACGGCATTATTGATGGAGGCTATGATCATCTTCCGGAGGCGGCGTTCAACTTAGTGGGAACCATCGAAGATGCCGTAGTTAAAGGAGAGAAATTACTTGCTGAAGCGTCTAAATAAGGAGTATATGTTTTTAGAAATAATTACACCTGATCGTAAGGTCTTTGCTGGAGAAGCCTCGGTGGTTACATTGCCAGGGGTGGATGGATCCTTTCAGATTTTGAATGATCACGCTGCCTTGGTGAGTACCCTACAAAAGGGGGATTTAATCGCGGACAAGCAAACCTTTCAAATTGAGGGGGGCGTTGTTGAAGTTTTGAACAATAAGGTGTTAATCTTAGCTGAGGGGGTAGCATAAGGAATGAAGAAATTGGGAATTTTGTTTTTGGGAATGTTTTTATTGAGCGCTTGCTCAGAAAAGACACAATTGACTAGTTCCTTGATGACTTTAATCAAAGAAAATCAGTTGCCATTATCAAAAATTCAATTTTATAATGACAATGCCTTGTTCTTAGAACGCGAATTAAATGCGTCTGAAGCCAATATCAAATCAGGTAAGGTGGTGATTGAAAATGGGAAGTCGATAAATCGGGTGACTTTGGCTCAACAAACGCCTGGCGTTCTTGTAAAGGAATTGAATAACCAATTGTTGATTTCATTTGAAGCCGGTGCTGGCGAAGAAAAAAGTCTTCATTTTGCGCCAATTTTGGGTGAAAAAGGTGAATATTATTACCAATTAGTGGATGAAGTGGGGAATGCAACTTTTTCTCGATTGAATTACGATGGAAATAAATACTTGCTTTACGATAAGAAAAAAGTTCGTCTGCAAATCATGAAATCATCCTTCTCAGGTTTGAAAGTGAATAGCAAACGAATGAAAGGAAATCGAGTCCAATAATAATCTAGAAATTTACATTTTAAAATAGGATGCTTGCATCCTATTTTTTTTTGACCCAAATTTACAGATGGTATGATGAGCATACTATCTAAGAAATGAAAGCAGAAAAGACGGTTGATTTTCATATTAAAACGAGTTGGTATGCGATTAGTCGCATGTACAATACATATGCGGCGCAGTTTGATATGACGATGGCGATTGGTTTCGTGTTGCTACATATCGATAAGGAGGGTACATCGGCGACAAAGATTGCACCGGCTTTGGGTTTGGAGGCGAGAAGTTTGACGCGGATGCTAAAAACATTGGAAGATAAAAAGTGGATTCGTCGGGAAGCTAATTATCAAGATAAGCGAATTGTAAAAATATTTCTGACGGATTTGGGAAAGAAAAAGCGAGATCAAGCGAAGCAAGGCGTGCTTTTATTTAATGAATTAGTGTATACGCGGATAGGTCCTGAAAAGCTGGGTGTATTATTTGAGGTATTGGAATCTGTGAATGAAATGTTGGCTCAAGATACGGGACATATTTTGGATCAATTGAACACTGAGGCCTAGAATGGCAATTTGATTAAAAAAATTGGCTTTTTTGTATAAAAATTTCTTAAAAAAGGATAGTATTTAAACATTTGATTTCTATTTTTGCAACGTTGTAAAAATTAAGAATCACCTAAAAACATAATTTAATTTTACCATGAAAAAACTACTATTGGTATTTGCATTAATGCCATTCTTCTTCTCCTGTGCGAGTAAGAAAAAATTGGCCGATTTACAATCAAGATTAACTGAATTACAAACAAGTAGCGATCAAGCAGTAGCTAAAGCTAAAGCTGATTTAGCCGATTGTAATTCTTTAACAGCAAGCCTTCAAGGTGAAATCAAAAAAAGAGATGCTGATTTGGAAGCAAAAAATGGCCAATTGAAATCGATTCAAGAGCAATTGGATTACATGAAAAGAACGAATACGAATTTATTGGATCGTTTATCTGATTTATCCGTTATCAACAAATCGGGTGCTGAAAGTATCCGTAAGTCGTTGGAGGCTTTAAATGACCAAGGTAAATACATTAAAGATTTGAACTCTTCTATTCAGCGGAAAGATTCGATCAATTTATCATTAGTTATGAATTTGAAGCGTTCATTGGCTGATATCAATGATGAAGATGTGACTGTTGAAGTGAAAAAAGGGGTTGTTTATATCTCAATCTCAGACAAATTGATGTTTGCTTCAGGAAGTGCAACAGTTAATGCGAAAGCTGAAGCTGTTCTAGCGAAAGTGGCTAAGGTCGTTAATGATCACAAAGACTTAGATATTTTAGTAGAAGGCCACACAGATGCTGTGCCTATTTCTACTGATTGTATCAAAGATAACTGGGATTTAAGTGCTAAGCGTGCGACATCCGTAGTTCGTTTGTTACAAACTAAATTTGCTGTAGATCCTGAGCGTATGACCGCTGGTGGACGTGGTGAGTTTGAGCCGCAATCGGAAAACAATAGCCGTACAGGTCGTAAGATGAATCGTCGTACAGAGATCATCGTTACACCTAAATTGGATCAATTCTTCAACCTATTAGCTCCTGCTTCAGGTAAATAAGCAAGAATAGTCATTCATATATAAATGAAAAGGGTCTCCTAATGGGGACCCTTTTTTTATGTAGGTGAAAGATGAATTCTTTTTATCCGAGGTTTTGTCGAACCATTTCTAATTTACGACGGGATATAGGCAAGGAATTTCCAAGGGTGGTGGGTACTTCCACACATTGCTGGGCATTGAACGCAGGAATGTTGTCTTTGTTGATCAAATAGGATTTATGAATTCGGATGAAGGAATGTAGTCGAAATTGTGCTTCAAATTTCTTGAGGGTTTTGGCGATGATGATTTGTTTTTTGTTAGCTAAAAACACAATGCTGTAGTTTCCTCTTCCTTCGATGTAGACGATGTCCTGAATGGGACAATGTTCTAAACCTGGTA
>CANHCG010000335.1 GCA_947459055.1 Cytophagaceae bacterium
AATTTGTTTGATTTCTTGATTCCAATTGAACCGATGCAAATGACAAGGGTTCAGCATTCAATGAGTCGATTAATTTCCCTTGGACTACATGTGTTTTTTGGGAATAACTAGTGAAGCAAATGAATAAAAAAAGGTATTTGTACAATTCGCAGAAGGATTTTCAGATGAAAAATACTGATTTAAATTTTAATTGCTGCAATTATCTGTATGGAGTTTAAAAATGGATTAGGCTTTGAGTTTTTTCAAAAATTGCTTTGAAATTAGCTTAATGAATCTCTCATAAAAAAAATGCTAAGTCAATCGAGGGCATATTGCTAGATTTCGACCAATTCTTGTTTATTTTTTAATTATTCTTGATTAAGTTTAATCACATATTTTTTTGCCTGGTTAACGACTTTTGATTTTATGATGAAGAAATACGCTCTATTTTTTTTGTTATTCCTATCTTATGGACTAAAGGCTAATTTTAGGGCCTCGGTGGTGACGGTAGATATCACGCCCAAAAGTGCCAAAATGTTGTTAGGTTATGGCGCTAGGCAGTCGATCGGCGTGCGCGATCGTATTTTTCACCGCATTGTCTTGTTGGATGATGGATTTACCCAATTTTTGCTTGTCTCCTCTGAATTGTGTGTGATGTCTCCGGCCACCTATGATCAAGTCGCGGCCGAGGTAGATCAAAAACTTGGAATTAATCCCGTTAATTTTTGGTGGACCTTGACACATACCCATTCGGCTCCGGAACTGGGTACCCCGGGACTTCCTGAGGTATTTATGCGTGATCGTTACCAGCATCCGGTTGATTTCGAGTATTTAAAGGAGGTTAAACAAAAATTATTCGATGGGATTGTGGAGGCTAGGCGATTGTTGAGGCCCGTTACCATTGGATTTGGAATGGGCGAATCTAAAGCTAATATCAATCGGAGAGAACGAAAGGCCAACGGTAAAATAGCCTTGGGATTTTATCCAGAAGGCCCTGTAGACAATCAAATTGGTTTAATTCGTTTAGATAATTTAGATGGAAGCCCACTGGCTATCATAGCTAATTTCCCTGTTCATGGGACGTTTTTTGGGCAGGATAATTTGTATATCAGTGGGGATGTCCCAGGTCTCATTTCTAGGTATGTCCAAGAAAAGCTAAAAGCACCTGTCTTGTTTGTAAATGGGGCTGCTGGTAATTTAGCTCCTAATACGATGCCTTTGGGGGATCAAATAGTGTCAAAAGATACTTCCATGAAGTTTTTTAAGGAGGCTTTGGGCGATAAAATAATCGATGTCTACAAGTCCATGGGCCAAGGCACTCAATCCATGCGAATAAGTTCTGGCGCTACTCAAATCGAGAGCTTGCGGAAAAAATCACTCACATGGATTCCGGAATTAAAAGCCTATGAAAAGAAAAATAAGGCCGGGGAAGACGTGGTTATTTTACCCGCTCGATTTTTGAAATTCAATGAATCATTGGCTATTTGGAGCTTGCCTGGCGAATTATTTTGTGAGATTTCCAATGAAATCAGAAAGTTTTCACCCTTTAAAAACACCTTTTTCTATGGTTATACGAATGGCTGGTTGGGTTATATCCCAACAGCCAAGGAATATGCCTTAGGGGGTTATGAGGTAGAAACGGTTTCTCCCTTTACCCCTTCTGTGGAGGCCGATGTGCAAAAAGGGATAGGGGATTATTTCAAAAATGAGTTGGTAAATACCCCATTTCCAATCGACTCAGTGAATCGACCTCGCCGGGTGCTAGTTGAAAAAGATGGTTCCTTACGATTAACGGCTGAAAAAGGCAGGGCGATTGGTCCTAAAATTCAATACATGCCTGAATGGCGAGCTTTTGGTTGGTTTACCGCCAAAGACGAGGTGGTTTGGGATGTCCAAGTTCCTGAATCTGGAACTTATGAGGTGCTCCTGGAATGGTCCGTGGATGATGAGGAAGCGGGTAAGTATTTTTTACTGTCTAGCTCAAAAGGAAATTTAAAAAAACAAGTAAAGCCTAGTGGGTCTTGGGAAAATTACGCAGCTGAAATGGTGGGGAAATTGCCTTTGAAAAAAGGAAATGAACGCATTCGATTTAAATCGAATGATTATTTTAAGGAGGGGGCCATTTTAGATTTGAGGGAAATACGATTAAGAAAAGTTGTGGATTGATCCCCAGGCTTCGATTGAATTAAAACAAAATTCATTGATATGAAAAAAGCAGTATTAGGATGTATGCTGAATGTGATTTTCTCTTTTGGCATCTTTGCTACAGATATTTATGTTTCACCTCGGGGGAATGATCAAAATCCCGGTACTCGTGAAAAACCCATTCAGAGTGTAGGGCTTGCCAAAAAAATGGCCTATATGAATTTGCAATCAGGCACAGAAAAAAAACTGACGGTTTGGTTGTCCGATGGGGTGTATTCTCTTACGAAACCGCTTATTTTCGAACCTCTTGAATCCACCCATAGCGATGCTACCTTATTATTTAAATCATTGCCAGGGGCTAAGCCGATCATTTCGGGGGGGCTCCAGATTTCCAATTGGTCCAAAAGACCGGATGGTTTGTGGGAATGTAATTTACCTGATGTAGGTGCGAAAGGGGTAAGGGAGTTATTTGTCAATGGAAAAAGGGCTACGCGGGCTAGGTTTCCTAATAAAGACTATTTGCGAGTAAAAAAATCAGGAGAGGATAAGCGGACTAATTTTTATTTTGAAAAAGGGGATTTTCCGATTCCTTCAAAAGCCCAAGCGGTTGAATTAGTCTTCATGCACGATTGGTCCATTACTCGGATAGGGCTAAAAGAGATAAATGCGGAGGCAGGCCAATTAATTGCTGTGGATCAAATTGGCGCCAAAAACCTTAATTTTTTTACCATTGATAATTGGGAAGCACATCCCCGATATTTTTTAGAAAATTCCCTTGAATTCATCGATTTAGATTTTGAATGGGTCTTTTTACCTGATTCTAAAAAGGTAGTCATTAAGTTGCCTAAAACGATGAATCCTTCTTCTTACCAACTTATCACTCCCTTGTCGGAAGGATTAGTTTCATTAGTAGGAAAAGAAGATAAACCGATCAAAAATATACAGTTTGATGGAATTACCTTTCAATAT
>CANHCG010000336.1 GCA_947459055.1 Cytophagaceae bacterium
CGTTGCAATTCCAAATGTGTCCAGTGATACAAGGGATTCCGCATGGTATATGGGACCGTTTCAGCCCATTTCATGAACTTCTCCTCGTCACTAGCATGTCCCGTGATGTATTTTTCATCGACGCCATGAGCCCGCATCGCGCGCCATTTGTAATGGTCGCCATAGAGCCAAATTTGGGTGATGTTGTCGAATTGCTTATCCTCCGCGATCTGTTGGGGTACTAAGTGGTTATGGTAATCGATAATCGGCATATCTGCCGCGTATTGATGGTAAAGGCTTTTTGCCGTTTCTGATTGTAATAGAAAATCTTCTGTTAAAAATGCTTTCATGTATCTATGTTGGGCGGACCCTTAAATGTATTTTTCAACTGCCTCCGCGAACCCTGGTAACGCACTTAAATCTTCGCCCCATAAAGTCGTATCCGCTAATATTTTTTTCAAATCAAATTCCTTCCAAGCCTCGTAAAAATGCCCGGCATAATCACATTGGATCGGATAAAATTCCCCATTGCTTTCCCCATAGTACTTACCATCTTCTACTTTTACCGCATGCATAAATTGCAAATAGGCGGCAAAACCCATGCTGAATAATTCAGGTGCTTTGCCGAAGATTTTATAGTAATTCATGAGTAATGGTACGTTACGCATCCTCATTTTGGTTGTGTATTGAACGGTGATGTCGATCAATTTGTGGTTGATAAACGGATTTCTAAACCGATCCAATACCGCTCTTCCAAAGCGATCAGCCACCTTAAAGTCCATTTTATAGGGAATCGCCAGCGCTAATTCGCTGAGCATCAAATTCATAATTAGTTTACTCAAATAGCCATTTGCCATCACGTCTTTCACGAGACGGAAGCCCAATAAATAGGACATGCCGCACATGAACGTATGGGTTCCGTTTAGCAAGCGTAATTTTAATTCCCTGTAAATTTCGATGTCTTCAGCGATCACTACCCCTTTATCCGCTTGCGCGAATCCGAGGATTTTTTTCACTTCGGCGCCACCTTGAATTGCCCATAAGGAATAAACCTCGGAGATGATCATGAGCGAATCTTCATAACCTAATTGAGCGCTAATGGCGGCGTTTGTAGCTGCATCTGGACTTCCAGGTACGATGCGGTCGACGAGTGAATTACAGAAATGATTGGATTTCTCAAGCCATTGCACGAAATCACTTGATAAATTATGATCTACCGCTAATTTTAACACGATGCCTTTTAATACATCGCCGTTATTGATGATTAATTCAGTCGGAATAATCACCATACCGGCCGTGGATGCGCCGTCGAAATGTTGCCAGCGCGCATGTAAAAAGGCCAATAACTTCGCCGGGAATGAATTTGGGCAAATACCGCTAATCGGGTCATTTGCTACGTATTGAATCCCTACTTCGGTGGTATTGGAAATGATGATTTGCATATCGGGACTCGTCGCGCAGGCGAGGATACTGTCCCATTCTTTCGAAGCGGTTAAAGTTCTGGAAATGGATGCATTGACCAAATATTCCTCGACTTGTTTTCCTTCGTCGATGCCTTTGATGCAATGCGTAAACAATCCGTCTTGGGTATCAAATGCATCCGCACCGCCTTTCGCTGTGGATTTCACTAAGACAACGCGGCCTTTAAATTGTCCGGCGCGGTTGGCTTTATCAACGAAATAATCGCAAAGCCCACGAAGCAATACACCCGTCCCAAACTGAAGAATTTTTTCAGGATAGTCAAAAACGGCTGGATTGGGTAGGCTAAGGGCTACTTGGGATTTTACATTTCCCGAAAGAATAAGGTTTTTATTTAGTTGTGGCATGGCCATAATGTATATTGTATTTTAATAAAAGGCCATTTCCCTCTTTTTTTACCTATGATTCGATGAAAAAATAACCTGAATTTGAAATTAAAAAACCTAAAACGTTTACGCTTCTCCTATCGGCCCATTGTAATTCATAGGAAACTGAAATCCAGCGTCTTCGCCTTCTTTCATAATGGCGCCATGGGTCTCCTCAAACTTCTGGACGTTTTCCTGTAGCGCGAGCATGAGGCGGTATGCATGGTCAGGTGTCATCACGACGCGCGATTTCACTTTCGCTTTCGGGATTCCCGGTAAAATGCGAATAAAATCCATGACAAATTCAGATGGGGAATGGGCGATTAACGCGAGATTGACATAAAATCCTTCGGCTAATTCTTCAGGTAATTCGATGTTTAATTGGTTTTCTTCAGGCGGGGGATTATTCATAGCAATAGGTTTTAAAGGTTTAAATTTAGTGAATGTATTCGCGATAACAAAAAAGCCCCTCCATTTTCATGAAGGGGCTTTTAAATTCAATAATCAATCATTAGCCTTCTACCGAAGCTCGGTACGATTCTGTCGCAGCTTCAGTTTCAGCAGCGGCTTTTTTCGCCTCTAATTGCTTTAATTCGTCTACCGAAGTAACCAAGATATCCTTGTAGCGACGAACCCCTGTACCTGCTGGAATTAAGTGACCTACGATCACGTTTTCCTTCAAGCCATCTAAGGTATCGACTTTCGCACGGATCGAAGCTTCCGAAAGAACTTTCGTTGTTTCTTGGAACGATGCCGCTGAAATAAAGGATTCAGTACCTAAAGAAGCTTGGGTAATACCTTGCAAGTTGGCCGATGACACCGCCGCAGCTGCATCACGTACCTTCATTAATTTTAAGTCTCTACGCTTCAATGACGAATTTTCATCACGTAATGCACGAGCGGTTAAAATCATACCTGCTTTGTATTTCTCAGAATCTCCTGATTCGGTGATCACTTTTTTATCTAAGATCGAGTCATTTTCCTCGCGGAACGTAAAACGATCTACGTTTTGACCTTGCAAGAATTGCGTATCGCCTGGTTCTAAAATCTCAACTTTCTGCATCATTTGACGTACAATACATTCGATGTGCTTATCGTTGATTTTTACCCCTTGCAAACGATATACGTCCTGGATCTCATTTACTAAGTATTCCTGAACGGCCGTTGGCCCCTTGATTTTCAAGATATCCGAAGGCGTAATCGCTCCGTCAGAAAGCGGGGTTCCTGCACGTACGAAGTCATTGTTTTGAACCAAAATAAAGCGAGTCA
>CANHCG010000337.1 GCA_947459055.1 Cytophagaceae bacterium
GAGGTGCCAGCTGCTACGACCTTGGATGAATGTTGGCAATTAGTCGAGACGTCGGAAAAAACGAAGAAACATTGCATGATGTTGGAAAACTGTTGCTATGATTTCTTTGAATTATTGACCTTAAATATGGCGCGCCAAGGCTATTTTGGTGAATTGTTGCACGTGGAAGGGGCATATATCCATGATTTGTTAAGTGCGAATTTTAAGCAAAATCAGTACCATGACAACTGGCGCTTGAAGGCTAATATGCGCAATGGTAATTTATACCCGACACATGGATTAGGACCGATTTGCCAGTTGCTAGATATCAACCGTGGTGACCAAATGGATTATTTAGTTTCCATGCAATCGAATGATTTTTCCATGCATAACATGGCTGTCGAACTTTCTGAAAAGGATCCATATTTTAAGTCTTTTGTCGACAAAACCTTCCGGGGTAACATGAACACGACGACTATTAAGACCCAAAAAGGGAAAACCATCATGGTTCAACATGATGTGTCTAGCCCACGTCCATACTCACGTATTCATTTATTGAGTGGTACGAAGGGGGTGGCGATGAAATATCCTGAACCTCGTATTTCGGATCATCACCATGAATGGGTGAAGCCGGATCAAATGGCTGAATTGGAGAAAAAATATGCGCCGCCGATTGTTGCGAAAATCGGTGAATTAGCCAAACAAATCGGTGGTCACGGTGGCATGGACTTTATGATGGATTGGCGTTTGATTGATTGCTTGCGCAATGGTTTGCCTTTGGATCAGGATGTATATGATGCGGCAGCATGGAGTTCGATTGTACCATTGAGCGAGATGTCCGTGAATAACCGCTCCAAATCCATCGACATCCCTGACTTTACCAGAGGTTCATGGAAAAGCAATGCGCGTGTGGACATCAGCTTAAGTCAAGGGGCAACGACCGGAGTGAAGGTAATGAAGAGTTAATTTACCTTTTGTTTCTGATTAGGTAAAAGCACGAATTAATTCGTGCTTTTATTATTTTTACCCTGCCTAAAGCAGGCTGATCGAAAATTACTATTTAGCTTTTCTTTTTCCAGAATTTCTTCCCGTTTTTAAAGGGTTTTCCTTTGCCTTCGGATTTAGGTGAGGTGGCAGGATTATAGGTGGGAACTTCGCCGAATTCCGCAGGGACTTCAGCCTTCTCTACTTCTTTTTCTAAAAGCGTTTCGATGGTAGCGAATTTTCGCTGTTCCATCGGGCTGATAAACGTATAGGCTGTTCCTTGGCTTTGCGCACGTGCAGTCCGACCGATCCGGTGAATATAATCCTCACCGTCATTTGGAACGTCGTAATTAATGACTAATTCGATTTCATCGATGTCGATGCCCCGACTTAAAATATCCGTTGCCACCAAAATCGTCAAATTTTTATTTCGAAAATCTTGCATGACCTTTTCTCGTTGGTCTTGCTGCAGGTCTGAATGAATTTCTTCGACTTTAAATCGGGCACGTTTTAATTCTGCAGCTAATAGCTTGACATTCTGCTTTTTAGAGCAAAATATAATCACGCGGGTATAGTCCTTTAGTTTTAATAAATACTTGATTAAGGGCGCTTTTTGGTTTTCAAATACCACAAAGGCCTTTTGAACAATTTGCTCAGGTGGTTTCGATACCGCGATGTTAATTTCGACCGGTTCATTCAATAATTTCCGGGCTAATTCCCGCATTTTATGCGGCATGGTGGCCGAAAAAAGGAGGTTTTGCCGTTCAGGTGCAAGGAATGAAATAATCTTCATGAGTTCATCTTGGAATCCCATGTCGAGCATGCGATCCGCCTCATCTAAGACCAAATACTTCACTTCTTTCAAGTTTACATAACCCATATTTAAATGGGCAATCATTCGACCTGGCGTACATACGACCATGTCCACGCCGCTCGTGAGTGCTGTTTTTTCCGTTGTGAAGGAATTTCCATCTCCTCCGCCATATACTGCTATGCAGGAAACATTAGTGAAATAGCCGAGGCCTTCCATGTTATCTGCAATTTGAATGGCTAATTCCCGTGTGGGAACGATGATTAGTGCATTGATTTTATTCTCATCATGGGGTTCTGTGATGAGTTTATGAATGATGGGCAATAAAAATGCGCCGGTTTTACCTGTTCCGGTTTGGGCGGAGGCAATGATGTCGCGACCGGCTAATATGGGTTGGATTACTTGTTCTTGGACCGGTGTGGCTTGTTTGAAGCCCATCGAGTCAATGCCCGCTAATAAAGTATCTGTTAATCCGAGTTCTTTGAATGTCAAAATAAATTGTATAAATGAATTTTATAAAATTAGCTAATTTTAGCTAGCTTTGAGCTAATTCATTGAATATTAAACCTATTTAATCAAAATACGCTATGGTCGGTCAGGACTTTCGTCATGCCTTGCGTGCTGGCAATCGGGTATATGGTACGCTGATCACTTCCACTTCTCCCAAAATGTTCGATTCTGTCCTGAGCCTAGGATTAGATTTCGTTTTCTTTTGTGCCGAACATGTAGCCTATAATCCGGAGACTTTGAGCTGGATGTGTCGGGCCTTCAAAGCCGCCGGAATTAATCCCGTGGTACGAATCTTAGAACCTAGTCCCTTTTTAGCCACCCAAGCGCTTGATGCCGGTGCATGCTCTGTCCTTGTACCTTATGTAGAGGATGTGGAGGATGTCTTAGCCTTAGTTGGAGCCGTTAAATACCGTCCCTTAAAAGGTAAAAAATTGCAACGAATCTTACACGGAGATGAGACATTGTCGGCCGAAATGCAAGCCTACGTATTGTCTCATAACCGACATAACTCGCTCTTAATCAATATTGAAAGCCCCGAAGGCGTTAAAAACCTAGATGCCTTTTTATCCATTCCATCGCTTGATGGACCTGGAGTCGATGGCATTGTGTTAGGACCTCATGATTTGTCGACGTCCTTTGAAATGCCTGAAAAATATGCTTCGGAAGACTTTTTGCAATTGAGTCGGGGCATTATACAGCGCACACGTGGCCACGGCGTCGCCGCCGGGGGACATACGGGTTTTCGAAATAGCGTTGATTTGTCGATTGATTGGGCCCAACATGGCGCTAATATCA
>CANHCG010000338.1 GCA_947459055.1 Cytophagaceae bacterium
ATTTTATATCATTTTCACCAGGTAAGCGAAGGGAAATCATTTCGGAAGGAATATGATTTAATTGAATGGCGGAATGATGAAACGGAATTTGCGGCATGGTGTGAGGGGAGGACGGGTTATCCTTTGGTTGATGCAGGTATGCGCGAATTAAACCAAACGGGTTTTATGCACAATCGAGTTCGTATGGTGGTGGCTAGTTTTTTGGTGAAACATTTATTAATCGATTGGCGTTGGGGAGAGGCATATTTTGCCGAAAAATTACTCGATTTTGATTTTTCAGCGAACAATGGTGGCTGGCAATGGGCCTCGGGTTCTGGTTGCGATGCAGCACCCTATTTTCGGGTTTTTAATCCGACATTACAAATGCAGAAATTTGATCCTCAGTTAGTTTATGTCAAAAAGTGGGTGCCTGAATTTATGGAATTTAGCTATCCAAAACCAATTGTCGATCATAATATGGCTCGAAAAAGGGTAGTGGAGGTATACCAAAAAGCCTTAAGGGGCTAAGGCGTAGATAGGTTTGCCTTGGATTAGGTATTCTTCTAGGTCAATTGTTAAAAAACCTATTTTTAAGCTTACCTCCATTTTGAATGGGATTTGATTTTTATCCTGACTAATCCAAAGTCGAATGGCGTCTTTATCTTCGAATAAATTGTTTTTAGGTAATACCAAAGAAGTCCGAATGCAGTTTTTTGAACCAAATTTGCTCTCTACCTTTTCAAATCCCTTCACGACAAACCATATTTCATAAATACTTCCATCCATTAAGACTTTCGCACTTAATTTTTGTCCAGGCTTCATGTCAGCAAGGTTTTTATCTCGAAGGAAATAATATCCACCAATAATGTCCAGCATACCCTTACTAATGGCCATATTTTTTTCGGTGGGCGTATTTTGAGGAGAGCTTATTTTAGCAATTCCTTTTTCTTGATCATAAACTACGGTTTCCTCTTTTCGATACCGACCCTCCTTTTTCTTCATTTCTGTTTTTAGCGGAATGCGTGATTGAATGTCCAAATAAGAAGACCAATAATCCACCACAGGGCTTAGAACGTCCAAAATACCAATAGTTTTTCCCTCGATTTCAATTTTACGGGTGGATTTATTACCCATTTGAATCGTTTGTGCGGAACTTTTAATGGTGGCTTGCGCCGCATTGATGAAACCTAAATGAATGCGGTATTTTAATTGTTCTTGCCCGATTAAAGAGGAGGATTCCTGGCCATGGCTGGGAGAGAAAAATATCAATAAATTGATAAAAATAAAGAAAGTAGTTTTTTGAAATTGGCTATTTGGCACGCTGGAAATGATTTTAAAAATTGATCCTAATTATCCAATTAGTTTATCAGGGAAATTGCATAATTATTAAGGCGTATTTCCTATTTTTGTTTAGGCTTACAAGGTAAGTGGATTTTTCAATAAGAAACACTCAAATTTATCAATAATTATATCATGGCAAAACAATCGGGCGATGCAACAGGCTTAGCTGCTGAAAAATTAAAGGCACTTCAAACTACATTAGAGAAGTTGGATAAGGCCTACGGAAAAGGAACGGTGATGCGCTTATCAGATAGTAAGGTGATGGACGTTCCGGTGATTTCGACTGGATCTTTGGGCTTAGACTTAGCTTTGGGAATTGGTGGGGTACCTCGTGGTCGAGTGGTTGAAATTTACGGTCCAGAATCTTCAGGTAAAACGACATTGACGTTGCATTGTATTGCAGAAGCTCAAAAAGCGGGAGGATTGGCAGCTTTTGTCGATGCGGAACATGCTTTTGATCGTGCCTATGCTGAAAAATTAGGGATTGATACAGAGAATTTATTGATTTCACAGCCTGATAACGGTGAACAAGCCTTGGAAATTGCAGAGCATTTAATTAGTTCGGGGGCTATCGATATTATTGTTATTGACTCCGTGGCGGCATTGGTTCCGAAAGCGGAAATTGAGGGAGAGATGGGGGATTCAAAAATGGGTTTACAGGCACGATTGATGTCTCAAGCGCTTCGTAAATTAACGGGAACTATTAATAAAACGGGTTGTTGCTGTATTTTTATTAATCAATTGCGTGATAAAATTGGGGTAATGTTTGGGTCTCCTGAAACGACTACCGGTGGGAACGCACTTAAGTTTTATGCTTCTGTGCGTTTGGATATTCGTCGGGCAGGTCAAATTAAGGAAAGTGCTGATGCAATTACAGGTAATCGTACTCGCGTCAAAGTCGTTAAGAATAAATTAGCTCCTCCTTTTAAAGTGGTAGAATTTGATATCATGTATGGGGAAGGAATTTCTAAGGCTGGAGAGGTTTTGGATTTAGGTGTTGATTTTGGAGTTATTGATAAATCAGGTTCATGGTTTTCCTACAATGGGAATCGCTTGGGTCAAGGAAGAGATGCAGTTAAGGATTTGATCAAGGATAATCCAGAATTGATGGATGAATTAGAAGCTAAAATCAAGGAAAAAGTAAAGGGAAACGATGATGTTTTAGTGGATAAAGAACCCAAAGAATAGAAAAAGAACAGAAATTGATTTTTTTAAAACTAAAAAAGAGGCTTTTGCCTCTTTTTTAGTTTTGTGCGATGTTAAATCGGTTGAATAATTTTCGAACGGTTTTTTCAACCGTTTTATCGCTTTCCATCGCCTCTGAAATACTTTGTACGGCATGAATGACGGTACTGTGATCTCTGCCTCCAAAATGATATCCTATCGACTTTAAAGGTAGATTGGTTAGTTCCTTTAGCATGTACATTGCCACTTGCCTTGGGAATACATTTTCCTTTTTACGGCATTTACCTTGAAGGGTTTCTAAATCTACATCAAAATGATGGGTGACGACATCGAGAATATTATCCACACTCAATTCCTTTTCTTGGTCATTAACGATGCTCTTTAGCGTAGATTTGGCTAATTCTAAATCGATTTCTTTTCGAGTCAAGGAGGCTTGCGCCATGAGGGAAATGATAACGCCTTCTAATTCACGCACATTGGTTTGAATGGAATGGGCTAAATATTCGAGCACATCGAGATTGATATGAATACCATCGTCTTGTAATTTCTTTTGGATAATGGCGATCCGTGTTTC
>CANHCG010000339.1 GCA_947459055.1 Cytophagaceae bacterium
AGATTCAATCCAAAATGGAAAAGGATGCTATATTTCTAGATTCATTAAATATGTTGTATGTGGCCACCACTCGGGCGAAACAACGATTACATATTTTAATGGCTCAACCATCCGAACAAGCTCCAACAAGATCTAAGACGGTTTTTGAGCAGTCAGTAGGGCAAATGTTTGTAGAATACCTTCAAAATCGAGGCATCACCCATCAGATAGATTTGCCTACTGATTTGATTAAAGAGAAACAATCCTATTATTGCCTTCGAGGAAGTTTGAAGCAAAGTGTCAACAAAAAGCAGATTTCTAAAGTAAAAACGGATGTTTTGCTTGAATTAAAATCGAGTATTTACGATGCTCCTTCCTTTCGGATTAATTCATCTAAATCTGATTTATTTACTTTGGCAGATCAGAAAAGAAAGCAAGGAGATGCCATGCATAATTTTTTAGCAAATTTCTCAGGTATATCAAGTTTAGAAAATCAAATTAAAGGACTAGAAGAGGATTTTCAATTAGCTGTGCGTGATATTTTTTCTAATCAATCGATTAAAGAATTATTTGTGGATAATGAACTGCTATTTGTGGAGACTGATATTTTATGTCCAGACGGCTTCACATTCCGGCCTGATCGAGTGATTGTAAGAAATGGTCATACCCTAGTGATTGATTTTAAAACTGGAATTAAAAAGGAAGCACATCGAAATCAAATCATCAATTACAAAAACATATTGGCTCAAATGGGATATCATAATGTCCAGGGCCTTTTACTTTATTTGGCTGATCAATGCTTAGAATATGTTTAAAATACCTGTTTTCCTTTTTTTAGGAATATTTATTTTAAGTAGTTGTAGTCTATTCCGTAAAAACACGAGCACAATTCATATAGGCTCATTTTCTAAGCAAGAGAATGATGAAATCATCTTAGCTTCTAAGCAATTCTTAGGCATTCCTTATCGAAACGGTGGTACTGATTTGGATGGCATGGATTGTTCTGGTTTTCTATTCAGTCTTTATTTAGGCAATTCCTTTGTTATTCCAAGGACAACAGGTCAACAAATTGACTTTGGTTATCCCGTTGATAAATCAAATATCCAACTAGGAGATTGGGTGTTTTTTAAAACAAATGGGGCCATACAAATTAATCATGTAGGATTGGTCACGAAAATTAATCTCCAGAAAGTCATTTTTATTCATGCCAGTACAAGTAAAGGAATCCGAGAGGATGACTTAAATCAAAACTATTGGGCACAATCGTTTGTTAAAGCCCTGCGTCCATTTAAAAGATAATATTGCTTTTTTTGGGATTCTAGGCGTACTTCATGTATTTTTGCATGCTTTTTTTATACAAACAAATGGGAAAAAAAATAATCATTATCGGTGCTGGGGGTGTGGGGAATGTGGTAGCCAAGAAATGTGCTATGAATCCAGTGTATTTTTCTGAAATCGTTTTGGCCTCTCGGACTTTGCGTAAATGTGATGCGATTGCGGATGAATGTAAAAAAATAGGTTTGCCTACGGAAATTCGTACCGCACAAGTGGATGCGGATAATGTACCCGAATTAGTAGCTTTATTTACCAAAGAAAAGCCTTATTTAGTGATTAATGTGGCCTTGCCTTATCAAGATTTAACCATTATGGATGCCTGTTTAGCATCGGGTGTGCATTATATGGATACGGCTAATTATGAGCCCAAAGATGAGGCTAAGTTTGAATATTCTTGGCAATGGGCTTATCAACAACGCTTTAAAGATGCTGGTTTGATGGCTTTATTAGGTTGTGGTTTTGATCCAGGTGTTACGGGTGTCTATACGGCTTATGCGAACAAGCATTATTTCGATGAAATGCATTATTTGGATATTATCGATTGTAATGCGGGGGATCATGGAAAGGCCTTTGCTACTAATTTTAATCCTGAAATTAATATTCGAGAAATTACTCAAAAAGGTAAATATTGGGAAAATGGTGAATGGATTGAAATTGAACCGATGTCGATCCATAAGGCCATTGATTATCCAAATATTGGTCCTAAAGAATCCTATTTGTTATATCACGAAGAGTTAGAATCCTTAACGAAGAATTTTCCGACTATCAAGCGGGCTCGTTTTTGGATGACTTTTGGTCAAGCGTATTTAACGCATTTAGAGGTTTTACAAAATGTAGGCATGACGTCGATAGCACCCATTAAATTTAATGGAATGGATATTGTCCCTTTAGAATTTTTGAAGGCCGTTCTTCCTGAACCAGGTACTTTAGGTGAAAATTATTCGGGGCAAACATCTATTGGTTGTCAAATCAAAGGAATAAAAGATGGAAAGGATACGACCTATTATGTGTGGAATAATTGTCATCATGCGGATTGTTATCAAGAAGTACAAGCGCAAGGTGTTTCCTATACAACGGGAGTTCCTGCTATGATTGGTGCGGCCTTGATGATTGAGGGAACTTGGAGTGCAGCCGGTGTTTATAACGTAGAAGAAATGGATCCTGATCCATTTATGGAACTGCTTAATTTGCATGGTTTGCCATGGAATGAGCTGCACGACATTACATTACCACATGAGTACTAACATGGAATATCCACAGATTCCGTCGCCATGTTATGTGTTGGAAGAGAATTTATTGATTTCAAACTTGAAATTATTAGCTTCCGTTCGTGAAAAGGCAGGTATTGAAATTATTTGTGCGCTAAAGGGATTTTCGTTTTATCATGAGTTCCCCTTGGTCAAACAGTATTTAGATGGATCTACAGCTAGTTCTTTACATGAGGCGAGATTGGCTTTCGAAGAAATGCATGTTAAATCCCATGTATATTCCCCGGCTTATTTGGAAAGGGAGTTTGATGAGCTGATGTCATACGCAAGTCATATAAGTTTTAATTCGTTAAGACAATATGAATCATTCGCTTCCCGAGCCATAAATCAAGCTATTTCTTGTGGTATTCGAATTAATCCTGAGTATGCGGAGGTTGAAACTGATATGTACAATCCCTGCATTGCGGGATCCAGATTGGGGATACGGCGCTCTGATTTAGGCGATTCATTGCCTGAGGGAATTGAAGGTTTTCATTCCCACACGCTTTGTGA
>CANHCG010000340.1 GCA_947459055.1 Cytophagaceae bacterium
CAAAAGGAAAAGATTCAATCGGCGCAGAAAATCGCGAATCCGGGTTGCTTTGCGACATGTATTGAATTGGCTTTATTACCGCTAGCAGCGAAGGGATTATTGAACAGCGATATCCACGTGTCTGCAATTACTGGTTCCACGGGAGCAGGTCAGAGTTTATCGACCACCAGCCATTTTTCGTGGCGGAATAATAACCTTAGCATTTACAAAGCCTTTACGCATCAGCATTTAGCTGAAATCTCTCAAACGATCTCGATGGACAAAGCGGCACCGCGCATTCATTTTATTCCTTATCGGGGAAATTTCACCCGGGGTATTATGGCGAATGTCTATACGGAATATGCAGGGACGCAGGAAGAGGCGGTGGCGATGTATGAAAATTATTATTCAAATTCACCTTTTGTGTTTGTAAGTGATAAGGCGATTGACCTGAAGCAGGTGGTTAATACGAACAAGTGTTTATTGCATTTGGAGGTACATGAAGGCCAATTATTGATCACATCGATCATAGACAATTTAATTAAGGGTGCTTCTGGACAGGCGGTTCAAAATATGAACTTGATGTTAGGTTGGCCCGAAAACCAAGGCCTCCAATTAAAAAGTGTGGGTTTTTAACTGAGAAAGATGAAATTATTTGACGTATATCCCTTGTATGACATTGAACTGGTAAAAGCGCAGGGAAGTCGGGTATGGGATAAGCAAGGGCAAGAATATGTGGATTTATATGGGGGACATGCGGTGATTTCGATCGGGCATTCGCATCCCTATTATGTGGCGAAAATGACGGAACAAATGAGTCGCATCGGATTTTATTCAAATTCGATTATCATTTCGGGTCAGGAGGAATTGGCGGAGAAAGTTGGCCGCGTGTCTGGCTATTCCGATTATACCTTGTTTTTAACGAATTCTGGGGCGGAGTCGAATGAGAATGCATTGAAATTAGCTTCATTTCATACCGGTCGGAAAAAAGTGGTCGCCTTTACCAAAGCTTTTCATGGCCGAACAGCCGGTGCAGTGGCGGTGACGGATAATCCGAGCATCGTGGCGCCGATTAATTCGACCGAGCATGTGACTTTTTTACCTTTCAACCAAGTAGAAGGCCTCACGGAAGGCATTACGGAGGAACATGCGGCGGTGATTGTCGAGGGGATTCAAGGCGTAGGGGGAATTCAGGTGGCAAGTGATGCTTTTTTAAAGGCTTTACGTGAGCGATGTGATGCGACGGGGACCCAATTAATTTTGGATTCGGTACAATGCGGCTATGGACGTTCGGGTCAATTTTTCTCGCATCAATTTGCCGGCATTCATCCGGATATGATGACGACCGCCAAAGGTATGGGTAATGGATTTCCGATGGGTGGCGTGCTAATCGCACCGCATATTAAAGCGAGTTATGGCTTATTAGGCACGACCTTTGGGGGGAATCACTTGGCTTGCGTGGCAGGAAATGCGGTGTTAGACGTCATTGAAAAAGAAAATTTAATTCAAAATGCAGCTGAAACGGGGGAATATTTAATGAGCAATCTGCAGGGGATTTCTGGAGTGAAGGAAGTTCGGGGCCGTGGCTTGATGATTGGAATCGAGCTAGAAGAGGCCGTGGGGCCGATTCGGGATGCTTTATTGTTTAAGGAACATATTTTTTGTGGTTATGCGGGCAAACATACCTTGCGTTTATTGCCGAGTTTGGCGATGGATAAAGCGCTGGCAGACCGCTTTCTAACAAGTTTACAAACAGTCTTATCGAAATAAGGCTTGCTTTTTCACAAGAAATGTGATTATTTTGCGTTTCTTTTGTTCATCTGAAAGTAAGATTACGAAGTCCGAAAACTGATTCCGAAAAAGAAAGTCCGAGGAAGAAAGACCGATTCTGATTCCGAAGTTTAAATAATGGAATAAGAAAGAACGTAGAAAGAGAGCGTAAGAGTTAACCTAATTAAGAGAACTAAATTCCTTCATTAGAAAAAGAAAAAGAGTTTAAATAAAATTAATTGAATCAATGGCGTTAATTACAAAAATTAGAGAGAAATCAGGCATTGCGGCAGCGGCTATCGCGATCAGTTTAGTGTTGTTCCTGATTGGAAGTGATATTTTCCAAGGAAAATCATCCTTATTTGGTGGAAATAGCCAAGAAGTAGGAGAAATCGCCGGCCAAAGCATCCTGGTCCAAGACTTCCAAAAGAAAGTAGAAGAAGCAACGGCCAATTACACCGCGCAAACCGGAAAAGGACCTAGCGAGCAAGAAGCAACTTTGATTCGGGACCAAGTTTGGAACCAATATGTGTTAGACATCGCCTATAAAAAAGAATTTGATGCTCTAGGAATCCAAGTTTCTGAGGAAGAATTAATTGATATGGTGCAAGGAAACAATATTCATCCTTCGGTGCGCCAACAATTCACCAACCCACAAACCGGTCAATTCGACAAAACCTTTGTCGTTCAGTTTTTGAAAAACTTGAAAACTATGCCGGTACAACAGCAACAAGCTTGGGCAAATTTTGAGAAATCGATTTCTCAAGATCGCATTCGTAGTAAATACGAGAACTTATTGCGTTTGACAAATTACGTAACTCAAAACGAGGCAAAAAAAGAATACCAAACCCAAACAGCGAGATTTAATGCGCGTTTTGTCTTTGTACCTTTCTTCTCGATGCCAGATACCACGGTTAAGGTAGAAGAAGCTCAATTAGAAGCATATTTGCAAAAACACAAAGATCAATACAAGGGTGTCAATTCACGTTCGATTCAATACGTGACATTCCCTGTCATCCCAACCAAACAAGACACCTCTGATTTTTATACACAAATCAAGAAATTAGCCAAAGATTTAGCTGTGGCACCGAATGATTCAGCATTTGCGATGTTAAATTCGGATGTGCGCACGCCCTATTTATTGCCTTATTCTGAAATCCCTGAAGATGTGAAAGCGCAATTAGGTACGTTCCAAGTAGGTGGCATCTATGGTCCATTCAAAAACGGATTGACTTATTCGATTTACAAATACGGTGGCGTGAAAAAAGACAGTTTGTTCACAGTTCGTGCAAGCCATATTTTAATTGCCCCGGCAAATAAAAC
>CANHCG010000341.1 GCA_947459055.1 Cytophagaceae bacterium
CCCGTTAAGTTAAAGGGATAATCCACGTTTAAATGAATCCAGAACAAAGGTTTTTCTTGAAAAGGATATAATTCCTCGTAGAATTTCAAATAATCCTCGTCTGTTAATTCCGATGGAGATTTCGTCCAAAGTGGAGCGGGATTATTAATAACCTTATCCTTAAATTCGATTTCGACAGGCAGGAATTTGCCATATTTCTCTAGGATGGATTTTAATTTAAATTCCTCCAAAAACTCCTCGGAATCTTCAGCGATGTGGAGAATAATGTCGGTTCCACGTGTTTTTTTCTTGGCTGTTCCGATGCTGTATTCAGTAGAACCGTCGCAAGTCCAGCGTGCGGCTTCGGAACCTTCTTGGTAAGATTTGGAAATGATCTCCACTTCTTTGGCTACCATGAAGGCGGAATAGAAGCCGAGGCCAAAATGTCCGATGATGCCTTTGTCGTCACCTTGGTCTTTGTATTTTTCAACAAATTCAGTGGCTCCAGAAAAGGCAATTTGGTTAATGTATTTTTTAATTTCCTCGGCCGTCATCCCGATTCCGTTGTCCGAAATGGTGATGGTTTTGGCTTTGGTGTCGAAATCTACTTTGACTTTTAATTCACCTAGTTCGCCGTTAAATTCGCCAATCGAGCTTAATCGCTTCATTTTTTGGGTGGCATCTACGGCGTTGGAAACTAACTCACGAAGGAAGATCTCGTGGTCCGAATAAAGAAATTTCTTGATGATGGGAAAAATGTTCTCGGTGTGAATGGAGATGTTACCTGTTTCTTTCATATTGAATTGCTATTAAAAATCTTAAATTTGGAGCCTGTCTAACAAATCCATTTCCAAGCCCATGGGAAAATGCCATATTGTCAGTAAATATTTCATGAGGTTCTTTCTCCTGTTTATGGGGCTAATGGTAGGCGAAATAAAGGCTCAGCAAGAATCCTTGCGGATGATGTATCCTTTTATTCCCTTAGGAATTAATCCTGCAGAAGCGGGATCTCAGGGCATTGTAAGTACGACAGGTTTATTTCGGAAAAAACCATTGATTCAGACATTTGGTGCGCTGACTTCGTCCCAACAATATTTTTCCATCGACCTACCCATCCGTGCAGAATCATGGGGACTCGGATTTTTAGGTTACAACACCGACCAATCCTTTGCTAGTGCCTCCGGAGTATCCTCCAATTTAGGATTAGCGGTGGTGGGTGCCAAATCTTATCGCTGGGGTCGGGGAAATGAAGTTCGGCTAGGGGCTAACCTAGGGCTGAATCAATACCCTATTTTAGGTAAAAATGGCAGTAGTGAATTTCGTACGAGCTATGGATTGGGTTTGAAGTATATAAAGGAGGATTTGAGTTTGGATCTAAGTTTACCTACGATTTCTTCGAATCCGGTCGGAGGGTACGGTGCTCCCTTGTATGCGCAAGCTAAGTATAACTTTCATTTAGCCAATCAAAACCATTTGAAAGTCGGGCTGCTTATGCGGCAATCCGGCCCCGAAGGCCTAGCGGTGGATGCGCATGCTGTTTTTTGGTGGGCGGAGCGATTGGGTTTTGGTATTTGGTTGCAAAATACGGGTTCGGAATTAGGCAATCGGGCTTTATTAGGAAGTTTAGAATTGCCTTTGGGAAAAAATTTCCGCTTGGGATATTCTTATGATTTTTTGGGTCAATATGTCTCGACCCTGCCGGCGGGATTGAGTGGCTCGTTAAGTTCATCGACCTCCTCGATGGCCAGTGGTTATCATCAAATTTACATTCGTTATTCGCTGGATGCCGGCAATGGAAAATTGGCTGCCTTTCGACCATGAGTATGTTTGGATATTTTTTGACTTTAAGAGGATATAGTTGAAATAAATAAAGAAAATTTAAGCCCTATTTTAAATGGTATTTTTTCCATAGAAATTTGTCGCTTGATTAGTAAAAATCCGTATCCTTGTCGTAAATTGCGAAGATTTTGAATCAGAGACGGATAAAAAATAAAATTTAAAACATTGAAACATTTCGTGGGCAAATTAGTCTGCGGATAACAAAATATGGATCCATTTTCCTACGTTGCGAATGCTGATACTCAAGTAATTGCTGACTTGTATGAAGCATATCAAAAAGACCCTAATTCGGTAGATTCTTCTTGGAGAGATTTTTTCAAGGGTTTTGATTTTTCACAGGTTTGGTTGGCCGATGGTGCCCAAGCTCCTGGTGGTCCTGCCGATTCTGCCCATGTGCAAAAAGAGATGTCGGTGATTAGTTTAATCAAAGCATTTCGTTCTAGGGGTCATTTACTTTCTAAAACCAATCCGGTTCGGGAGCGGAAGGATCGCCAACCGCGATTAGCCATTACCGATTATTCCTTAACAGATGCCGATTTAGATACGGTTTTCCAAGCTGGTACGTTTTTAGGTATTGGACCTGCGACTTTGCGGACGATTCAGGATGCTTTGCATAAAATCTATGCGGGGACGATTGGTTTTGAGTATTCGTATATTCGGGAGGTAAATATCAAAGAGTGGTTGCGCAATAAGATTGAGAAGGAGGCTTTGTCGTTTAATCCAACTTTTGAAAAGAAGAAACATATCTTAGGGAAGTTGAACGAGGCGGTGGTGTTTGAGAATTTCTTAGGTACCAAATACTTGGGTCAAAAGCGTTTTGGATTAGAAGGAGGTGAATCTACAATCGCGGGATTGGATGCAATTATTAATAAATCGGCGGATTTAGGGGTGCAGGAGGCGATGATTGGGATGGCGCACCGGGGTCGATTGAATGTCTTAGCGAATATTATGCACAAATCATATGAATCCATTTTTGATGGTTTCGAAGGAAATGTGCCGAATGAAATTCATGGAGATGGGGATGTGAAATACCATTTGGGTTATTCGTCCAAACATATTTCGCCGAACGGAAATGAAATTTCGTTGAAATTAGCGCCTAATCCTTCCCATTTGGAGGCGGTAAATCCCTTGGTCGAGGGTTTTTGTCGGGCAAGTGCCGATGCGCATTATGCGGGTGATTACTCCAAAGTATTGCCGATTTTAATTCATGGCGATGCGGCGGTGGCTGGTCAAGGGATTGTGTATGAGGTGAC
>CANHCG010000342.1 GCA_947459055.1 Cytophagaceae bacterium
CAGTTGAGTTAACATTCAGGTTTGTTGCCGTGCTCAAGGAGCTCATGGCACTTTCCGTTAAATACCATATATTATTCGTTCCCCCCGTAGCTTTAAACACAATGGTATTTCCTGGACAAATGGCTGAAGGTGTTCCTGCATTCAAAGGAGCCGCTGGAATATCAAATGCCTGTGCACTTGTGCCCGCCGAGGCTACACTTTCACAACCCAATTTTATACAAGTGGCCTTATATAACATGGGTGTATTCGTTAATTGAACCACTGAAATACGTGCTCCAGTACCTATTTTTTGTTGGTTAGCGTCGTACCACTGGGTCGTGTAGGGCGAACAGCCTGTCGAGTTAATCCCAATAGGTGCACCCAAACAACCTTTATATATGGTTGCCGAATGTACGGGTACTGGACTACTTTTGATTTGCAAACTTACTTCTGTGGAAGTTCGCGGGCAGGTAGTGGTTTGGTTTTCGTTGGTTAGCGAACCCTCATTATCATTATTTGACGTGATGGAAAATAGGACTCGAACTTTAAATTTTTGTCCGGAAAAGCCTAATAAGGCATTTGAAATCTTTAAATTTTTGGTTTGTGCACCTGAGAAATTCGTATCATCGCTAATGTCTGAATAGCTTTGGCCATCGGTGGAACGACTCCATTGATAGGTTGTTGCCGAAGCAGCGCTGGCGTCTGGCATTTGAACTTCTAATATGCCCGATCCTCGTTCACAAATTCCTGGATTCAAAATGGAACTGATTTTATGTAAGCTAATTTCAGCGGGATTTGAATAAATGCTGCAGGTGCCCAAACTCACTTTGGCTCGATACAACGTTCCCGAGGGATTATTTGCATCTCCACTTGGAAGTATTTGATAACTTGACCCCGTCGCCCCTGAGATAATGGTAAAATTAGCGTCCGTTGGTCGCTTGCGTTCCCATTGGAAAATCGCCCCTGGCGTAGCTATGCAGCGCATACGAATGCTGTTGCCTTCACAATCGCTTTGGTTTTCCGGTTGTTGGCTTATAACCGGGCATTGCCCGAAGGCCTTCATACAAAATAGTAAAAGAAGACAGGTGTATTTCATGGAATCTTTTGATTTGATTCCCGAAATAACACATTAAAGTAATCGAAAAATGCGACGGAATCGCCGCTGAAATGGAATGATCAAGTACCTGATAAATAAAAATGCAAACCCCTGAAAAACAAAGGTTTGCATTTTATCAATTCCTTGATAATTAAATATCGCAGATCTTCACTGCTTGAGCTAGCGAAGCTAATTTATCTTCTTTTGCCGGTATAAATTCTTGGCCGATATAGCCTTTATAACCGGTATCGTAAATCGCTTTGACGATACCCGCGTAGTTCAACTCTTGCGTTTCATCGATTTCATGACGACCCGGAACTCCTCCCGTATGGTAATGGGAAATGTATTGGTAATTCTTTTTAATCGTCGCTATCACGTCCCCTTCCATAATTTGCATGTGGTAGATGTCATATAATAATTTGAACTTATCCGAACCCACCATTTCGCAAAGTACCGCGCCCCATTCTGTGTGGTCACATTGATAATCTTTGTGGTTTACTTTGGAATTTAAAAGTTCCATCGAAATTGTTACATCATGTCTTTCAGCCGTTTTCATGATGCGTTGCAAGCCTTTTTTGCAATTAATCAAACCCTGCTCATCGCTCAACCCATCCCGATTCCCCGAAAACGTAATCAGGTTTTTCACCCCCGCCTTGGCAGCCCGAGGAATCAAATCCTCATAAAAGTCTACCAATTTATCATGATTTTGGACTTTATTAAAGAAATTAGGTAGGCCCATTTTTTCAGGATATTTACCCCAACCAATCGCCGCCGTCATGTCATGTTTTTTCAAAATATCCCACTCATCCGGCCCCGTTAATTCAATAGATGTTAATCCAATCTTTTTGGCATTTACCACCAATTCTTCAAACGGGATTTTGTCGTAGCACCAACGGCAGGCGGAATGGTTCACCTTTCCCTTTAAATCAGCACCCACTTGCTTATCAGCCTCCTGAAACCGATGTTCCATGTTCGAACCCAACAGGCCTACACCCGCAAATCCGGCCGAGTTCTTTAAAATGTCTCTTCTTGTCATGTGTTAATAGGTTTAATTTCGTGTCAATTTATTTAATTTTTCCATACGCCCAACAATTCAAAGGTGCGCGCCGCCATTTTTATATTATATTTTCTAGCAATTTTTTTATGTCGTATCAAATCAACAATCGTACCGATCAACAAAAATCCCCCCGTAAAAAAATACACCAACCCAAGGCCAATTCGTTCCGTCACAAAGCGATGAATTCCCGCAAAACCTACAAATCCAGCTAATATGCACACCAATATCAACACCGGATCGCGCCGCTTTTCAGAGTAAATTTGAATAAAATTTTCCTGTGTCGAAGGCTCTAAATCCAACAATAATTTTTTGATGTATAAGCTCTCCTCATAATCCAAGCCGGCTAAAAAAATTAGTACACGATCTTCCATATTAGTGTATTTGATTTATCCATTGTACGACAAAAGCCTCTGATATTTTGAATAAGCTCCCCGGAAAGATGCCTAGGAAAATACTTAATATCCCAAGGGTGTACATGCTGACCGTCTCTAAAAGACCTACATCAGACAGATTCCACGAATTATCCCGCAAAAATACAGGCCCTAAATACACTTTTTGGAAGGTCCACAACATATATCCCGCCCCCAACAAAATTCCGAAACCACCTAGTATTGCGACCCAGGGTTGTATATACTCACTCGTAAATCCACCCATTAAACTAAAAAATTCACCGATAAATCCTGAAAAACCTGGTAAACCCAGGGACGCAAATATCGCGATTCCCGAAATCAACGTAAAGCGAGGCATTAAATGTGCCAGACCTGAATAACTGTCCATATTTCGATCTCCGGTTCGCGTGTAAATCGCACCTACCATCAAGAATAATAAGGCAGATAAAATACCATGTGAGATCAATTGGAATATCGCCCCTTGCCAACCTTCTACATTAAATGCCGCTATCCCCAATAACACAAATCCCATATGCGAC
>CANHCG010000343.1 GCA_947459055.1 Cytophagaceae bacterium
AAATGGCTCGCTCCGTCGATTTAATTTGATTCAAATCTATTTTGAAATGCTTTCTAGCCAAATAGGCACTTAAATAATGAATATCTTTTTTCAATACTGACTCATTTGATGTATGAATCTGGGAAATTATTCCCATTTTTTGCCATTTTTCTAAAGCTGAACTCAAATAATGTAACCGTGTTTCATAGCGAATATCATTAGATTTAGCATAGCGCAACTCAATCAGGCGTTTTTTGTATACAGAATCCAACCCATTCGATTCATATAGAGCATACATATTTTCGATAAAGGTCACGCAATCAAAATCCTTCAACGAATAATAAACTTCCTCTGGGTTATCCTTCGAAAGCGCCATATGTGAATAGGGGCGACCGATAAAATATTTGCCTAATTCAACCAGATCTTTCTTAGCATGTGCCTTTTCAATTTGATTTTTCAAATCTTTCGATATCCCTTGATATACCTGTCCATGAAATGAATAGGATACGAAAAGAATAACAATTAAAAAATACAACCGCATATTAATTCGATTCTTTAATACGCATCGCAGCAAATGCCCCAAAAATAAAAAACACGCCTGCCATTAATAAAGCATATATTGCGTTTCCTCCATAAAAATGTTTAACAATGGATCCACCAATGATCCCATTGACAATTTGCGGCATGGTAATAAAGAAATTAAATATCCCCATATAAACCCCCATTTTGGCCATGGGAATTGAACCTGCCAAAATCGCATAAGGCATAGCCAAAATACTAGCCCAAGCCATTCCTACACCGACCATACTGATAAGTAAATACATAGGATCCGAGATAAAATAAATCGAAATCAATCCAGCACCGCCTGCTAAGAGAGAAATGGCATGGGTTTGTTTATTACCCAATTTGGCCGAAATCTTAGGTAAAAACATTGCATAAACTGCTGAAACAGCATTGTAAACACCAAAAATAATGCCGATCCAATTACCCGCCTCCTGAAACCTTGCTGATTGATGATCTTCCATGGGCAAGCCATACACATGATGCGCAATGGCTGGCATACTAAATACCCACATAGAAAATAAGGCAAACCAGGAAAAAAATTGAACCAAACCCAATTGACGCATCGTAAATGGCATCTCCCGAATATAACGAAACACGGAACCTAATGAATCCTCTGATTTCTCCTCAGCAAATCCCATTTCCTCACGTTCTCGTGGCGAATATTCCTTGGTTGTAATAATCGTCCAAACAATCGCCGCCATAAACACAAAAGCTCCTGCATAAAATGAATATTTAACATTCTCAGGAATTTCACCTGCAGGTGCTTCTGAGCCAAAACCAAGCCAATTTGCTAACATATAGGGCAACCAAGATCCTGCTACCGCACCAATCCCAATCAAAAAAGTTTGAACCGAAAAGCCTAAGGTATTTTGGCTATCAGGTAAATTGTCAGCTACTAAGGCTCGAAAGGGTTCCATAGACACATTAAAGGATGCATCCATCATCATCAAGATTCCTGCACCTACAATCATCGGAGGAATATATCCAGCCAATGCACCCGCATGAGGGAAAAAGAATAGAGCAGCCGATGCTAGGAGGGCACCCGTTAGAAAAAAAGGTTTGCGGCGACCAAGAAAATTCCATGTACGATCCGAATAAAAACCAATTATTGGTTGAATAATCATACCTGTTAAAGGAGCGGCTAACCAAAACCAGGATAATTGCTCCACATCTGCCCCAAAACTCTGTAAGATTCTAGAAGCATTTCCATTTTGTAAAGCAAATCCAAATTGGATTCCCAAAAAGCCAACACTCATGTTCACAATCTGAACAAAGGAAAGGGAAGGTTTTGTAAACTTATTCATATTATTCGAGGGTTATCACAAGTACGCTATTGGCTGGCAAAAAGACCTTATTATTTAGTATACTCGGTTTTTGATTTTGTGTTGGTGGAAAATATTGCTTAGTTATTTTATTTTTCCCAGGTTTACGATTCATCATATTCCAAGCTAATTCAGGAATCTCAATCTCAAATTCTTGCGAATGTTTCGCATCAAAATTAGTCAGAATCAACAAGGCTTCTTTTTCAGTATATCGTAAATAGGAATACACCTTTTGAGCAGGATAATTAGCATGTTGGGCATATTGTAAATCAAAGAATTTTCCTTGCCTAATGGGGTTGGATTGCTGAATCCATCGCATCAAATCCACATAAAACATATCTAATTCTTTTTCATCTTTAGTTAATTGGCCTCCATCAAATTTTCCGGCATTCAACCAACGTTGATGCGTATCCACCCGCCAAAAATCATACATACTTGTCCGATCATCCGCCTCATTAAAACCCTCTATTTCATTCGCTTTTTCACCAAACTCTTGCCCAAAATAAATCATCATAGGCCCATGATGCAGCGTCGCGGTTACAACCATACCGGGAATCGAAGACCAGAGATTTGAAGCGGCAAAACCTTGGGAATTAATTCGTGTTTCATCATGATTTTCTAAAAATCGAAGCATGTGTTCAGAAAATTCTCCAGATTCTTGTTGCCAAACCTTCGTAATATCGGCCGTGGTCCCCTGTGGCTTTTGTTCCATTAAGCGACGAATCCCATCGTATAAACCCACTTTATCATATAAATAATCAAATTTGCCACGGAAAATATAATCACGGTATCGGTCGGGTTGATAGATTTCGGCAATAAAAACCACATTGGGATTAATCGCCTTAATTTTAGGAATTACATAAGCCCAAAATTCAACCGGTACCATTTCCGCCATATCACAACGAAAACCATCTACGCCCTTATTTGTCCAATAAGTCAATACATCGAGCATTTTCAACCACGTATCTGGAATCGGATCCGCGTGCAAAACATTTCCATGTTGGACATCTAATCCATAATTCAACTTTACCGTTTCAAACCAATCATGAATCGATGGTTTCGCCGAAAAAACATTATTACCACTTACTTTCGCCGGTCTTTCTATATAGGGAATATGCGATTCAACTGGAGGATGAACCCCATCTGGAATCTCAAACTGAGTACCGGGCAAATAATAAAAGTTGTTTTTA
>CANHCG010000344.1 GCA_947459055.1 Cytophagaceae bacterium
CTTCTTGGCGTACTCCTTGATTTAAGATAATAACCCGAGAGGAATGCATCCCATGGATGACGGGCTTTGAAATGGTACTTCCCGTTTGTAAACTCTGCACGCCCACGATGCCTTTCATCATTTCGCCCAGGCTTAATCCATCACGTTGCGCACGTTCCTCGTCACTTAATTTTCCTTTGAGTTGGGCACCCCCTTCCGATTTTTTTCCACTGACTAACACCTCCATTAAATGTTCATCATGCACCTCAAGACTAATATTTTCCTCTTTTTGTTCATGATCTTCAAGCGTCACGAGCATTTCTACTCGTTCAAAGGAAGACATCTCGCAGATTAAGGTATAGGTTCCGGGACAAATATTTTTCAAATTAAAATTCCCTTTGGAATCACTTTGAGTGGATTTATTTTGGCCCTTCAGGTAGATATAGGCCCCTTGGATTTCTTCTTTATTTTCTTTGGAGTTGATGCGGCCTTTAATGGTGCATTGGCAGGAGTTTTGTCCCCAAAGCTGTGGCACAAAACTGACAAATACGCCCAAAATCAAAAGAAAGCTCCGCATGCATTCGACCCTATGGGTCATGAAAATTGAAAGATAAACTTACGAAAAAATGGGGGAAAAGGGAAGGGTAGTTGATAAGCTATTGCTTTTCGCCGACCAGCCCGAAACTTGTGACGATAAAAAATTTTTTAAAAAATAATTTGTTTTGTTTAATCTTTTTCTAATTTTGTTAAACAAAACATCAACAAACAAAAAAATGACTGCATTAGAGTTTTCCTATCAGGTCGGAAATTTTTCTAAATTTTTAAGACCTTTTGCGTTGCGTTTAACAAGAGATTCGGATGACGCGAATGATTTGGTGCAAGATACCTTGGTAAAGGCATATACAAATCGCGAGAAGTATGCGGATGGAACAAATTTAAAAGCATGGTTATTTACCATCATGAAAAATACGTTCATCACGCAATACCAGCGGATGGTTCGTCGGAATACCTTTATCGACACAACAGAAAATTTACACTTCATCAACTCAAATGAATCCTTGCAAGATAACGGAGCAATCGCTTCGTTCATGCGCGAGGATATCGAGAAAGCCTTGGAACTTACAGACGAAATGTACCGCCTACCGTTTCTGATGTATTTCCAAGGTTTCAAATACCATGAGATTGCAGAGGAATTAGATCTGCCTATCGGAACGGTTAAAAACCGCATTCACATCGCGCGTAAGGATTTAAAGCAAATGCTTTACATGTACGCCTAAATATTAATAGTAAAGTTTTTTGATTAGTTTTTTGGTTAACAGAAAAGGTAGTAAAAAGTCAGATGATGTCTGACTTTTTCTTTTTTTACGAATGATTAGTCTAATTGGTTATATTTGTTTTTAGCTTGACGGAATATGAAAAAGAAAAAAATACTCGTGATTGGTGCTGGTTTTTCGGGATTATCGACTGCCACTTCTTTAGCTGATCGAGGGTATGAAGTAGAGATTTTAGAAAAAAATTCAATGGCGGGTGGTCGGGCCCGCGTATTTTCAGCACAAGGTTTTACGTTTGACATGGGTCCAAGCTGGTATTGGATGCCCGATATTTTCGAAACTTATTTTGGGAAATTTGGCAAAAAGCCTTCGGATTATTATGACTTAGTTCGTTTAGATCCTTCCTACACGGTGATTTTATCAGCGAATGAAGTGATTGATTTGCCTGCGAATTACGCGGATTTACGCCAACTTTTCGAGTCCTATGAACCCGGTGCCGCAGATGCCTTAGACCGATTTATGGACCAATCGGCCTATAAATACAAGGTGGGCATTCAGAATTTTGTTTGGAAACCTTCTCGGAAAATCACAGAATTTATGAGCCTAAAATTGCTCGTAGATGTGGCGCGCCTCGATGTTTTCCAATCTTTTTATTCCCATATTCGTAAATTTTTTAAATCCTCCACGCTGCTTAAGCTCATGGAGTTTCCCATTCTATTTTTAGGGGCGATTTCCCAAAATACGCCTGCCATGTATAGTTTGATGAATTATGCGGAAATTAAATTAGGCACCTGGTACCCGATGGGGGGAATGCATTTAATTGTGAAAGGTATGGTGGCCTTGGCAGAGGAAAAAGGGGTGAAAATTACCTATAACGCGGAGGTAACAGGTTTTCGTTTGAATGGGAAAAAGGTGATAGGCGCTGAAACGGCTGCAGGCTTTGTCGAAGCTGATGCGGTGGTGGCTAGTGCAGATTATCACCATGTCGAAACCTTATTGGGCGATGCCCATCGAAATTACAATGAGGCCTATTGGGACAAGCGCGTCATGGCCCCATCTTCCTTATTATTTTACTTAGGAATTTCCAAGCGAATTCCTCGATTAAAGCACCATAATCTGTTTTTTGATCGTGATTTTTCAGTTCATTCGGAGGAAATTTATACGAACCCTGCTTGGCCACAAGATCCTTTATTTTATGCCTCAGCGCCTTCAGTGACGGACCCGACGGTGGCACCCGAAGGGTGTGAAAATGTCTTTTTATTAATTCCTGTCGCACCGGATTTAGTGGATACGGAGGAGGTTCGTGAAAAATATTTTGACCAATTGATGGATCGCCTGGAGGCCTATACGGGAACCTCCATCCGAGAACATATCGTGTTTAAGCGTTCTTATGCGCATCAGGATTTTATGTCGGATTACCATGCCTTCAAAGGGAATGCCTATGGGTTGGCAAATACGCTGATGCAAACGGCGATTTTGAAACCGAGTCTGAAAAATAAGCACTTAGATAATATGTATTACACGGGCCAACTCACCGTTCCCGGACCCGGCGTTCCACCTTCCTTAATCTCCGGATTAGTAGTGGCTTCCGAAGTAGATCAAGAATTAAAATAGTATTACATGGATTTGTATTTAAAGGTTTCCCTGGCATCGAGCAAGCTTTTGACTAAAGCCTATTCCACGTCCTTTTCCTTAGGTATTCGCACCTTAGATGATTCTGTGCATGATGCGATTTATGCGATTTATGGCTTTGTTCGATTGGCCGACGAGATCGTGGATACCTTCCATTCCCACGATAAAAAG
>CANHCG010000345.1 GCA_947459055.1 Cytophagaceae bacterium
GACGTGATTTTCCACTGGATGCACCATGGCGTGACTGAGGTAGGTAGCGAAAATTATGATAAAATCATTGCTGGAAAGGCAGGATATTTGAATAAGACGTTCTTTATGATCCGTTTAGTAGGTTTTGGTGCCTTGTGGATCATTTTGTGGAATATGTTGCGTAAGAAATCCATCGAAGAGGATTTAGTAGGAGGATCCGAGATCTTCACGAAATTAGTTCGGATTGGTGTGGCGTTTATTGTAATTTTTGGAGCTTCTAGCTCGATGTTTGCGTGGGATTGGGTAATGTCGATTGACACACACTGGTTCTCGACGATGTTTGGTTGGTATATGTTTGCCTCATGGCACGTAACAGGCTTAGCGATTATTACGTTAACAATCTTATTATTGAAGGACAAAGGTTACATGGCTTATGTCAATGAAAACCATTTACATGATTTAGGTAAATTTATGTTTGCCTTTTCTATTTTCTGGTCTTATGTATGGTTCTCTCAATTTCTATTGATTTACTATGCGAATTTACCTGAGGAAACGATTTACTTCTTGGAGCGTTGGGAAGGACACAATAAAATTTACAAAACTTCAGAAGTTTTGAACATTTTCTTTAACTTTTTCTTCCCTTTCTTAGTTCTTATGACAAGGGATGCAAAACGTACGCGTATCTTCTTAAAAATTGCTTGTTTCTTTATCATTAGTGGTCATTACATTGATTTTTATCAAATGATTATGCCAGGTGTGTTAGGTAAGCATGGAGGGTATGGCTTGGTAGAATTTGGTATGTTGACCGTATTTGCTTCAGCCTTTATTTATGTGGTTTCAAATGAACTAACCAAAGCGAGTTTAGTGGCGAAAAACCACCCATTCTTGCCAGAAGCATTACACCACGATATTTAATTAAATAACACAGGATTTAAATTAAACAAATATGAATTTCCTAATTGGTCTTTTATCAATCGTCTTCTTCGCATTATCTATTGCTGTAATTGGCAAAAGTATGAAGTTGAATAAAAAATTAAGTGGCGAGGATGCCGATGAGTATGCTTTAGACTCGGCTAACAATGTGAATGCGATAGGCATGTTGTTGTTTTGGTTGTTCGGAACAATTGCAGGTGTTTGGTCATTCTTACATGCAAGACCCGATTTTTTACCCATCGCAGCATCTGAACATGGTTTAAAAACAGATAACATGTTTTGGACATCCATGGCGGTGGTGACCTTTGCCTTTTTTATTTCCAATACCTTATTGTTTTTTTTCGCATTTAAATATCGCCACGACAAAAACAGAAAGGCGACGTTCTACCCTGTTAACCATAAGTTAGAGTTAATTTGGACCGTTATTCCAGCGATTGTTATGGCGATTTTGGTATTCACAGGTTGGAGAACTTGGCGAGATATCACTTCTCAAGCACCAAGTAATGCAGCAGTGATTGAATTAACGGGTCACCAATTTGGATGGTACGTACGGTATGCGGGTGTGGATGATAGTCAATTAGGGCATATCAATTACAAATTGATCGATGACACAAACAATTTAGGAATCGACTTTACAGATAAAAACTCATTTGATGATTTCACGGCGACTGAACTACACCTTCCTAAAGGTCAGCCAGTCTTGTTGAAAATCAGAGCACAAGACGTATTACATTCTGTTTATTTACCATTCCACCGTGTTAAAATGGATGCGGTACCAGGAATGCCAACGAAGTTTTGGTTTACTCCCAATATGACTACCGACGAGATGCGTGCAAAATTAGGCAAGCCAGATTTCAACTTTAAATTAAACTGTACTGAAGTATGTGGGCGTGGGCACTTTGGTATGTCAATCACCGTTTTTGTTGATGAGCCCGAAGATTACAAAAAATGGGTTTCTGAACAAAAACCATTTTTGGCAACAAACCCAAGCTATTTAGATAAAGTTCCTGCCAATTTAAAAGCAAAAGCAAGCAAATATATTCCTGCTGAGCCAATTGCCACCGATAGTACGGGAACTGAAGCTGTAAGTGTTAATTAATCGTTTAGAAAAAGAGAAAATAATATTCATATGTCAACTGCCTTATCTACTGCCGAGGAAATTCACGCACACGACCATGATCACGATCATGAGCACGAGCACCATGAATTAGGATTTATTCGCAAATACATCTTCTCTGAAGATCACAAGACCATTGCTAAACAATACTTGATTTCAGGTATTTTATGGGCATTTATCGGAGGATCTCTTTCGATCATTTTCCGTCTGCAATTGGGATTCCCAGAAATGACCTTGGAATGGTTGAAGCCAATCTTAGGTACATGGATTGACGAATCAGGTAAACTCGATAAAGAATTTTATTTAGCCCTCGTAACGATGCACGGAACCATCATGGTGTTCTTTGTATTAACTGCGGGTTTATCAGGAACCTTCTCGAACTTCCTTATTCCATTACAAATTGGAGCGCGTGATATGGCTTCCGGATTTATCAATATGTTATCATATTGGTTCTTCTTCTTGTCATCTGTGATCATGTTTTCTTCTTTATTCCTTGAAACGGGACCTGCATCTGGAGGTTGGGTGATTTACCCTCCATTAAGTGCATTGCCTCAAGCAATGCCTGGTTCAGGATTGGGTATGACGATGTGGTTAATTAGTATGACCTTCTTTATCGTTTCTTCATTAATGGGTGGAATTAATTACATCTGTACGGTAATCAATTTACGTACTCGTGGAATGACGTTTACACGCATGCCATTAACGATTTGGTCGTTCTTCTTCACAGCGGTATTAGGTTTGTTATCATTCCCTGTATTATTATCAGCGGCTTTATTGTTGATCTTTGACCGTTCATTTGGAACATCTTTCTACTTATCTGAAATTTACATTCAAGGACAAGCTTTACCTAATGTAGGAGGTTCTCCAATCTTGTATCAGCACTTATTCTGGTTCTTGGGTCACCCTGAGGTATACATCGTATTGTTACCGGCTTTGGGTATGACATCTGAGATTATCGCAACCAACTCACGTAAGCCAATCTTTGGTTACCGTGCGATGATTGGTTCGATGATGGGTATTAC
>CANHCG010000346.1 GCA_947459055.1 Cytophagaceae bacterium
GGTTTTGGTGCCTTTGACGGCGAAAAGGTCCTTAAGGCCATAGGGAATTCCGTGCAAGGGTCCTTTGTATTTGCCTTGTTTAATTTCTTGGTCGGCCTTTTTGGCTTGTTGGATCGCTAGGTCCTCGGTGATGGAAATCACACATTGGAGTTGGGGCCCGAACTCCTGGATGCGTTGGATGAACAACTGGGTTAATTCGAGGGAGGTGACTTGCCGAGTTTTGAGCAAATAGCCCAATTGACCCACCGAGTAAAATGCCAAATCCTTCAATTGGGCTGGTTTTTTCACCTTTTCTTCAGGCCATAAAATCGGCTTTTGAATTTTATTCAATTGCATTCCTGGAAGAACTGGGTTTTGCCAAAGACTTAAAGGGACCTGATTCGGGAGCGATAGTCGGTGCATAGCTTTGTAATTCGCGACATTGTCCACGACATCAGAATAAAGTGTATCTAATTCTTGGGGCGTAAATTGTAAATCAAAAATACGCGCGGCGGATTCGAGATCGTTACGGGTTTGGGCGCGCAGGGATAGGCACGAACATAAGCAAATGATAAAGAAGACGGTACGTTTTTTCATGGTGATGAAAATAGCCTTTTTTCAGAATAAAGAAAAATTCCGGTCAAAAAAGAAGGGCCGAAGCCCTTCATTGTACCTGATTATAAACTATGTCGTAGGGTAATTCCATAAGTCCGAGGATCGCCTAATACCGCGCCATATTGTCCGGCATTTCCCCCTGCGGGCAACAGTTGTTCGAAGTAATTTTGATTCAACACATTTCTCCCCCAAATAGATATGCTTACCCCTTTCGCCGCTCTAAACCCAAATCGTGGATTCAACAATGAATAACCTTCTACGTTTAAATAATTCGAAGGTGTTGCACTTGACGAGAATCTTGAACGCGCATAGGCATCTACGGCCACGTAGAATTCACCTGTTTGGCCTATTAATTTAGCCACCGACGTATATTCTCCACCAAATGACGCCGCCCATTTAGAGACCCCAGGGAGATCTTGACCAGAAATATCTTTATAGGTAGCTTTTCCTCCTGTTTCTTCTAATGGGATAGGGGCATTTTTGAAAGAGGTGTATTTCGCTTCCGTAAAGGCTAAATTACCGTAGAACGAAAAATGTTTTGTTAAGCTCAACGTTCCATCCACTTCAATTCCACGCACGCGTACGCCTTCGGCATTCGCTAAATAACCCCGGTTTACGGCTGGGTCTGGCGTTTGAACTAAGGTCTGATAATCTGTAATATCCGTGGTATAGGCAGTTAAATTCAACGTGGTGTTTGCACTTGGACGTGTTTTTAATCCTAGCTCAGCGTGCTTAGTTCCTTCAGGACGTATGGTTGCTAAGTCCAATAAAGGCTGACCATTAAGCGTAGGTAATCCACCTAAATTTAAGCCTACTGGTTTATAACCGGTGGAATAAGTGAAGAAAGAATTGAAGTTCTTTGAGCGTTTGTAAGCTAAGGTCACCTGTCCTGAAAAGTTGCGATCAGATACATCCGCATTAAATGATTGATCCGAATACACTAATCTTTTCAAGGCGATTAAGGCCGGATCTGTGGTCTGCAATCCGCCATAAGTGGTACGGCTGTAGGTCAACTCTTTCGAATCGTAATTATACCGAATTCCTGGCATTAGGCTGATTTTGTTAGTTAAAGCGAAGTCCAACTGACCAAAAACAGCCGCTGAGAGGGTGTTCAAGTTTGACCGGGTTTTAATTCCGTACCCTTCGAAAAGACCCGGTGTTTTCCAAAGGGCACTCGTAGTGCTTTGATTAAATCGCCAAGTGGCCGAGCCCCCTTCCTCCGTTTGATCCGGATTCGACTTTAGATTTTGGCCGAAAACAAAGGCTCCAAATACTGCGCTCAATTTAGACGAGAACGTTCCTGCCCATCTGATTTCTTGGGACCATTGCTCATGCGTCGAAGGTGCCTGAGAATATTTTAAAGCTTGCAATCCGGTGAAATCTCGGTCATTTGATGGGTCCCAATTCCAATAACGCCAAGCAGAAGTTGAGGTCAACGTTCCCGAACCCAAAGCGATATCCGCCGTCAATGAGAGACCGCCTAAGTCCTGATTGGACCGCCACGGGGTATCGTGGTCGATTAATCGGTCGAATGGATTCCGGCTAGGCAAGGTATAATTCAAATCCTTAAGGATGTTGTCAAATTGCCGATAGGCCGCACGTAAGGTTGGGGCCACCCCGGCAATAACCTGCGCGTAGCCATTGGGTCTTTGTTCGGTGAAATCGCCGATGAGGGTGAATTTTACATGTTCGGAAGGGACGAAAAGGAGTTGGCCACGAAGCCCTAGGTTGTTTAGGTCGTTGACTTTTTGTTGGGTCGCGACATTGTACAATAATCCATCCCGCTGCGTTCCGGAAAATGAAATCCGAGCAGCTAACGTCTTCGAAATCGGACCCGTTACGCTGGCTTTTGCCTGGATATAACCATAGTTTCCGTAGCTTAATTCGAAATTAGCTCCGGGCGTAAAGCTCGCTTTTTTGGTTGTTACATTAAAGTTACCAGCAGAGGTGTTTTTTCCAAAAAGCGTTCCTTGAGGTCCGCGGAGTACCTCGACTTGTTCGATGTCGACAAAATCCATGGTAGTCGCGGCCGGTCGTGCATAATAAACGCCATCCACATAAAATCCGACGCCTGGATCGATACCATCATTCGTTAAGCCAAAGGTCGTACCCAAACCCCGAATGCTTAAGGAGGAATTGCGCGGATTCGAAGAATAGAGCTGAACGGAGGGGATGAATTCTTTTAAGCGATTCACGTTAAAGGACCCTGTTTCGGCCACTTTGGTGCCTCCGATGACGGTGATTGGGATAGGAACATCTTGTATGGCTTCTTTGCGCCGGCGAGACGTCACTACAATCTCCTCTAATTCCTTTGTTTCCTCCTTTAAATACACCGTTGTGGGAGTGCCTTCGGCGATGTATTCCAGTTTTTGGTAGCCGATAAAGCTTAAGACGAGCGTATAGGGGAATTTTTGCCCCGTTTGAAAATAAAAATTACCCTCCGCATCTGTCAAAA
>CANHCG010000347.1 GCA_947459055.1 Cytophagaceae bacterium
CTGTACTTGAGTTATCCAAGGCCAATCCGTCTATGACGAATAAAGGGGTACTACCGGTACGAAGACCCCCGGGGCCACGAATGGTAATTCCTTGCGTACCACCTGGCTCACCTGTTGCGGAAGTAACATTAACCCCGGCCACTTTACCTTGTAATAATTGCTCCGGGGAGTTGATGATACCTTTGTTAAAAGCCTCGCTTGACACAGATTTAACGGAACCCGTTACATCTGTTTTCTTTTGAGTACCATAACCGACAACGACTACTTGTTCTAAACTAGAAGCATTCGGTTTTAAAGACACATCGATGATTGCGCTGCTACCCACTTTAATTTCTTGATTATCGTATCCCAAAAACCGAAATACTAAAACCGCGTTTTCGTCGCTAACGCTGATGGAATATTGGCCATTCGCGTCTGCTGTGGCCCCTTTAGTCGTACCTTTAATGAGGACATTTCCGCCGACAAGAGCTTCTTTCGTCACTGCATCTAGCATTTTTCCTTTAATCGTTCTTCCGGAACCCTGTCCAAAAGTTAAAAGCGGCACCAAGCCCAGTAAAACAAGTAGCATGGAGATGCCTCTCATACTTCTGCGATTGACTTGAAATGACCCTTTTTGATTGGGTAAGTTTTTGTTCATACAGTTTATTTTAGATGAAAAAAATAGAATTTTTTGAAATTTAAATATTTAAAATTGGATTCCCTTATGAAAAAATCATGCAAACGTTTGCATTCGTTTGATATGAGACATGGCACCAAAATTACGCGATTGGAAGCCCGATTTGATTAAGGAATTGTTTCCGAGATGTTAATCAATTAATTCTTTAGATAATCCTCTTTTTTGAAGATTCCCGAATAATTAATTGAGGCTCTAGGCTGATTTGTTTGTTTTCTTGTTGGCCATCAATTTTAGCCAAAAAAAGCAGCGCCGTTTCCTCCCCAATTTTCCGACTTTGTCTAGATACCGAACTTAATGGAGGATATGCAAACTGAGCTAAGGGAATATCGTCAAAACCAACTAGCGCTATTTCCTCTGGAATGCGTATGTTTTTTTCTCGAATCACCTTCATCGCCCCAAAACATACTTCGTCATTGACCCCGAAAATCCCGTCGGGCTGATGGTCCATTAAGGACATCGTCGCCTCCACGGCACTATCCGCTGAAAAACTAACATGGGCGAGCAATTCGGGGTAGAAAGGCAATTGGTATTTTTGTAAGCAGTCGAGGTATCCTTTAAAACGCTGCTGGGAGACGGTTATTCCTTTAGGACCGTGGAGGTGGGCGATACGCCGACAACCCATTTGGATTAAGTGCTCTGTCGCCAAAAACGCCCCTTGGTAATCATCCGTAATCACTTGATCCAAATTTTGTGCATGATAAAAACGGTCCATGAAAATCAAAGGCAATGCTCGCGAAATGGCATGGTCAATGTGGTCATTTCGATTTTTATCATAGGTTTCCTGCGATAGGGAAATACAAATAGCATCGACGCGATTAGCGACCAAACGATCCATGTATGCCCGCTCCAACGCGTGGGATTCATTCGTCACACAAATATTCAATAAGTACCCCGCTGGCTGCAGGATTTTTTCCATGCCCTCCACCATGGAAGACTCATGAAAATGGGCCATGGTAGGCAAAATAACTCCTAATGTTTTCGATTGCTTATTTAATAAACTCAGTGAAATCGTATTTTTTTGATAACCAATTCGCGTCGCATATTCCTGAATCGTTTTGCGCGTTTCAATGTTAATCGCTGGGTGGTCGTTCAAGGCGCGCGAAATAGTCGAGGGCGCGCACTTAAATTTCCGTGCGATATCTTTGATCGAAATCGGTTGACTCATTTATGTATTGGTGTAATAATTGTATTCAAATATAGAATATTTCAACGAGAGAATTGGGATATTTCCTTTCCCCTGACTAAATTTCAAATTCGAAAAACCTATTTACCATGTCACAAGCGAATCCCGAATTCGATAATAATAAAATTCCTATTCAAAAATTATGGCAAGTCATCCTCGCTTCCTCCGTCGGGACGGTGATCGAATGGTATGATTTCTATATTTTTGGAAGTCTTTCCGCCATTATTTCCCTTTCATTTTTTCCAAAAGACGATCCCACCGCCGCCTTTCTTTCCACCCTGGCAGCATTCGGTGCGGGCTTTGTCGCCCGACCTTTTGGAGGAATTATTTTTGGACGATTAGGAGATCGAATCGGCCGAAAATACACCTTTTTACTGACCCTTCTTTTAATGGGAGGATCCACCTTCGCGATCGCTTTTATCCCGTCCTACTCAGAAATCGGGCTCATCGCCCCGGCCATTTTATTAGCCCTTCGCATCATCCAAGGTTTGGCCTTAGGAGGAGAATATGGAGGCGCGGCTACCTATGTGGCAGAATATGCGCCTGATGCGCATCGAGGAAAATATACCGCTTATATTCAAACCACGGCCACACTTGGTTTCTTTGTCAGTATCATTGTTGTTTTGATTTGCCAGAATATCATGGGGGACACCGCCTTTCGTGATTGGGGCTGGCGAGTGCCTTTTGCTTTATCCGGCATTTTAGTCGTGGTATCCTATTTCATTCGTCGCAACATGCACGAGTCCCCACTTTTCGCCAAATTAAAAGCAGAAGGTCGCCTTTCTGAAAATCCATTAAAGGAGGCTTTTGCGACGAAGTCAAACCGTCGATTGATGCTCGTAGCGATGTTTGGGGCCATCGTAGGTCAAGGAGTCGTGTGGCATACCGGCCAATTTTATGCACAAATCTTTATCAATAAAATCCTTCAAGTGGATTTTGTAACCACGAATTTAATCATTGCGGCCTCTCTTGTGGTAGGGACGCCCTTGTTCGTCGTATTCGGTTCGTTGTCCGATCGCGTGGGCCGGAAAGTCATCATGTTAGGCGGTATGGCGTTAGCCGCGATTTTTTATTACCCCTTATTTGCTTGGATGTCAGATATCGTGGGTGCTGAAGGAACGATGGTGAATGGCGCGGTCCAACTGACCCGCTGGGGACAGGCCCAACTCGCGTTTATATGTTGCC
>CANHCG010000348.1 GCA_947459055.1 Cytophagaceae bacterium
AACCAATTCGTCAAAGACCCCAATGACATCGTCAAAGTGTCGCAAAAAGTTATGGTAACTGTGACAGAAATCGACATAGCACGAAAACGAATCGCACTAAGTATGAAGGCATAAGGCTGGAGCCCGAAGGAAGTTCCTTTGGCAATCCTTACAGGTTTGCCAAAGTTTGAGACGCATTCATGCGTCGACTCACATTTCCACTTATTTGAAGCCCGAAAATCAAAAAAGCACTGTTTCCAGTGCTTTTTTGATAAGTTCAACTTATTTTTTTACCAATTTCAAATCCATCGTGCAAGCCGGACATTTCCCTTTTTTATCGTAAGTCTTTTTACCTTCACACTTCATTGGACATTGATATTCTTCCTTTTTGCTCGTAGCAGCTTGCTTATTCTCTGCCTTCTGTGCCTCCTGGTTTTGAGCCATCGCACCAAACATGCCTACCATCAGGGTAGCAACAAACATCATCTTTTTCATTGTTCTTTATTTATTGTATGTTAAAACGTATTCCACTGTAAATCATTCGACCAATAATAGGTCCCCAAACCATAGTGGCATCAAAATACCGACCAAAGGGATCCGAAGCATTCATCAACGGATTCACTTGCGTAAAATTACTCAGATTTTCTCCACCTACATATATTTCTACTCGCTTAAATTTCTTGGTAATTTGCGCATTCAAATTTGAAAATGCGGGAGCGGTCACCGGACTACCCCCCAATTCATGAAGATGACCCGCCTGAGCATTTGGAATACGACTACCCCCATTCCATTGCCAGGTAAGATCAAATTTCCATACATCATTAGGTAAGGCATAGGCCACATTCACCAACACGCGTTCCTTGTTTAAAAAGGGTTTGGCCAGTCGGCTTAGATTTCCTTTCACGGTCCAATAATCCGATTGGACATCTTGCCAACGATAAGCCAATTTCCACTCCAATCGCTTTACAGGACTGTAATTAAACTCGATCTGCACACTAGTCGCATATGAAACACCCGGCGAAGCATACATCCGTAACTGTCCAGCCGTCTCCATATCCACCATCCATTGCCGCTCAAAATCCGTTCGATACGCATCAAAAACAAGATTTGCCTTCCGCGAACCAATGAACAAATCCTTGCTAACCGAAACGCCATAATTCCATGATTTTTCGAGGGGATTTAAATCGCCGATTAATTGAATTCTTCGCCCATTGGCCAAAAAACCCATATTTTCGGCTAATGGATTCACTCTGCGCCAACCTTTTCCTGCCGAAACACGTACAATCCAATCCTGCGCCACATCCCATTTGAGATGCATCCGAGGAATCCATTGAGCGCCGTACAAGTTATGCCAATCGACCCGTTGGCCCAACACGAGCGTCAAATGATTCGGAACGGTCCAAGTGTATTCAGCAAAAACACCAGGTACCATTTCAGTTCGGGCAAATGCAGAATCGATATAGGCTTCTTGGTAGGAATCATAGAGGAAACTAGCGCCGGCTTTCCAAGCATGATTGGTATTTCCAATGATTGACTGATATATAAAATTCCCATGCATGCTTTGTTCACGGCCTTTATAATTCTTAAAGGCAAAATAGGAATCATTGGCATGCTGAACCGTATTTAATATTAAGCCCAAGCCTCGCCATGGTTTATTTTGAAATAACCGAGCAATTTTGGCAAAGCCTTCAAAACGAGAAGTTGAACTACCAAAACCATACACTAAATAGCGATTAGAAGAAGTCTCATCAAAAGACATTTGTCCGGCCAAGCGGTTTTCTCGTAAATAACCCGCCCCCCATTGGATGATCCAATCGTCACTTTTGTATTTCCAACGGTTTAGCACATTCACTAAATCAAATAAGGGTTGATCCATAAAACCATCCTTATTCCCATCCGTCCGGGCAGCTTGTTGGGAAAAATGCGTTAATACACCGGTGGAAAGGTGGCTGTTCAACTTCACAGCGGCTTGTTGGTTCACCTCATACCTCCCTTGCGAATTCACGTAGGTATTCAAAAAATAGCGATCAGAGGTATCTGGTTTCATTAATTCGACATTGATGGCACCAGTCATGGATTCGTAACCATTGGCCACCGAACTAACACCTTTACTTAAATCGATCGAACGAATCCAGGTACCAGGCGTATAATTAAGTCCAAAGGTGGATTTGAGGCCGCGAATGGAGGGCATATTTTCCACATTACTTTGAACATAATTACCCGAAAGTCCTAATAACTGAATTTGTTTAGCACCAGTGACACCATCGGTAAAATTAACCGAGACGCTAGCATTAGTTTCAAAACTCTCGGATAGGTTGCAACAGGCAGCCTTCGCCAAGGTTTTCATACTAATCATTTCGGTATGAATCGTAGACATGCCATCCATTTGACCTGGATTCGCGAGAACTTTCACTTCATTCAATTCGTTGGATTTAACCATCAAATGAATGTGTTGAAAAGCAGGTTTTTCCACAAAAACGGAATCGGTTGGAAACCCAACATAAGAAACGACTAACCAGCCAGGAAAGCGGTTGACAGCTAATTTAAAATACCCATTGGCCGTTGTCAGCGTCGCTGCCCGCGAAGGTGAATAAACCACAGAAGCACCGATGAGGTCCTCCATGTTGCCCTCGGCATCCAAACTCATGACTCGACCCGTGATTTCCTGGGCATTTGTCAAAAAGTGAATAAATAAAAAACTAATAGAAAGGAATAATTTAAAATATCGCATAATAATTTGTTGAGAAGGTGAAAAATGAAAAACAACCCTCAAACAATCAAATTTGAAATACTCCTAAATAGGCTAGTCGACGTATATGACTAGGCGGTACGAACCCAACTCGAACGTATCGATTTTCTAGAATTTGGTAAAAAGAGACGTTTTGAACAATACCTATTTCAGCCAATAAACCAGTGTAACCTAGCTCTGTAATTTTGGAAATTTTTTTTTGAACAACCTGATCCGTCCCAAATTTGAGTTGAAAATGATCATATTGATAACAAGAGGAACGAGAAAAACACGGAGTAGGTACCCGATTAGATCTGTGCGAGAGGGTTATTGT